>JAYTKL010000494.1:0-10932 GCA_043730305.1 Deinococcales bacterium
CCAAAACGATGCACGCTCGAGCTTGCGTAACTGCCCGCATTCGCATCGAATTGCGATTTGGAACTCGAGATTTTCAGGCTTTCAACAGGATTTCCCACGGTGTACCTCGGGTTTAATCGGAATCCACAACCGCATCGACTTCGGTTTCCACAAGCCATTCGGGGTTAATGAACCTCGAGACTGCCATGACTGTGGTCACGGGTTTGATGTTCGAGAAAAACTCGCCGTGAACTTTGGTTACGGCTTCCCAATCGTGGATGTTGGTCAGGATAATTCTTGTCCGAATGACATTCTCGAGCGGTACACCAAGTTGAAGCAGTGCATCACGGGAAATCTCGAGACAACGGCGCATTTGGGCGGCGGGATCACCAACGCCAACGGTTTTTCGGTCTGTGCCTATCGGCGCAGTGCCAGCCACCGCCGCAATGTTCCCAATTCGTACCGCCCTGGTCATGCCAATGATCGGCTCGAGCGGCGAACCCGAACTTGCAGATTGGCGCATCAGTACGGTCGTTTCGCTTCGTACCCGTTCATGGCAGCTTCGCGTTTCATGATGTACCCAAGGTCATCCACACCCTCGAGCAAGCAGAGTTTACGAAACGGATCAATTTGAAAATCAAGGCTCGAATCGTCGGGTAAAGTCACCGTTTGCGATGGTAAATCCACTGTGATCTGGGCATTCGGGTTGGCTTCAATCAAGTTCCAAAGTTGTTGCACCACAGCTTCGGGCAAGACCACCGGCAACAAGCCGTTTTTTAAGGAATTGTTGTAAAAAATATCGGCAAAGGCTGGCGCGATCACACTTTTAAAACCGTAATCTGTCAGCGCCCAGACCGCATGTTCACGGCTCGAGCCACTGCCAAAATTACGACCTGCGACCAAAATTTTCGCGTCCTGAAATTGCGGTTTGTTCAACGAAAACTCTGGATTGTTGCTGCCATCCTCGAGGTAACGCCAGTTGCTGAAACAACCCAAACCCATGCCCTCTTTGGTCACGGCGGTCAGGTACTTGGCGGGAATAATCTGATCGGTGTCGATGTTTTCGACCCGAAGCGGTGCGGCGGTGCTGGTGAGGGTTTTGAATTCTGCCATTGTATTGCTCCTTTGGATGCTCGAGTCTCCCCTCTCATCCCCTACCCTTCTCTCCGAGGAGAGAAGGGAGTCTTATTGTAATTTTGTTTGGATTTAAGTTTTGATTCTCGAGATTCAGCCAAAAATCTTGGTGGGTTTGCCGTCGATGCTGTTAACGTTTTTATTTTGCCAATACGTTTCGATTTGTTCTGGTGTCCTTGCTGCCCAGTAGTCATTCAAATCTTCTCGAGTTCCTGAATGTTCATAAAATGGAACCGCCATGCCGCAAGAGGTTTGCACCAAATCAACCTCGAGAATAAAAATTTGTCGTGAGCCAGGTGTTTCAGGAAACAACGCGAGCATTTCGTTCCATTCGGCATCCCTGGGGTGAACTGCTCGAGCAGTTCCGAACAACCGCAAGATCATGGGCGCACCTTCAAAGGCGCAAAACATGATGGTCATGCGGGGAAGCTCGAGAATGTGGGCGGCGCTTTCGTTGCCGCTGCCCGTGGAATTCAGCCAGACGACTTGGTTTGGGTTGATAATGCGCAGTGAATCCATGCCTTTGGGGGAAATGTTGACGCGACCATCACTGGCTGCCGTGCCGACAAAAAACATGTGTTGCTTGCGAATAAATTCGTTCAGCACTGGCGAAATTGATTCAAGTTGTTTTCCCATGTTCTCACCTCGAGATTCTGGATTTACATCATCTGCCTGACATCAACCACATGCCCAGAAACGGCTGCGGCTGCCGCCATTAACGGCGACATCAACAAGCTTCTCGAGCCTGGACCTTGACGCCCCTGAAAGTTTCGGTTGCTGGTGCTGGCAACGTACTTGCCCGCACCCGCTTTGTCTTCGTTCATGGCGAGGCACATGCTGCATCCCGCGCCGCGCCATTCAAATCCGGCGTCGGTGAAAATCTTGTCCAGCCCTTCGGCTTCGGCTTTGTTGCGCACGTCTTTGCTGCCTGGAACGACAATTCCCATCACGCCGCTCGAGATTTGCTTGCCTTGAATGATGCTGGCGGCTTGACGCAAATCCTCGAGCCGTCCGTTGGTGCAACTGCCAATAAACACGACATCCACGGGCAATCCGTTGATCGCTTGACCTTCACTCAAGCCCATGTATTCGAGGGCGCTTGCCAGGGCGCGTTGATGCGCTGGATTCTCGAGTTGCGCTTGTGTTGGAATGTGACCCGTGATGCCTGCGCCCTGTCCTGGGTTCGTGCCGTAAGTGACCATCGGCTCGAGAAGGCTTGCGTCAAGATTGATTTCTCGGTCAAAGACAGCATCGGGGTCAGAAGGTAAGGTTTTCCAGTAAGCGACAGCCCTTGTCCAATCGTCGCCTTTTGGCGCGTATTTTCGACCTTCCACAAAATCGAATGTGGTTTGATCTGGAGCGATCATTCCCGCTCGAGCGCCACCTTCGATGCTCATGTTGCAGATGGTCATGCGCTCAGACATGCTCAGTTTTTCGATGGCGCTGCCACGGTATTCAAAAACGTATCCCGTGCCGCCGTCCGCACCAATTTGGGCGATGATGGCGAGGATAATGTCTTTGGCGGTGACGCCTGGGTTCAGTTGACCCGAGACGTTGATTGCCATTGTTTTTGGTTTGCTCTGGAGTAAGCATTGGCTTGCCAGCACATGCCCGACCTCAGACGTGCCAATTCCAAACGCAAGTGAGCCGAACGCGCCGTGGGTGCTGGTGTGGCTGTCACCGCAAACAATCGTCATGCCTGGATGGGTGATGCCCATTTCTGGACCAACCACGTGAACCACGCCTTGAACCTCTCCTGCAATATCCCAAAGTATCACGCCAAAGTCGCTACAGTTTTTGCGCAAGGTTTGAACTTGGGTGGCTTGCTCCGATCCCCACATCTCGAGCGGAATGACATCGGTGGCGTTTGCCATGCGGGTTGGGATGCTGTGATCCATCGTGGCGAAGGTTCGTTCGGGGCGGCGAACCTTCAGACCGCGTTCGCGCAACATGCTAAAAGCTTGAGGGCTGGTGACTTCGTGAATCAGGTGCGTGTCAATGTAAAGCACGGCTGGTGCGCCTTCGTCTTGGGCGACCACGTGTGCGTCCCAGACTTTTTCAAATAATGTTTTGCCCATAAAAACTCCTTTTGAATCCGTAGGGGTGAATCTTGCGACGATGCCCGTAAGGTGCATTCTATCGTCAAGATGTGTTCACCCATGTGCCTGAATTGGTGTTTAACAACTTGTGAATCTCAGATTTTACGTCCCAACGGCGAACCGCGAATTTGCAATCTCGAACCTGCACTTTTGAGGTTCTCGAGCAGTCTGTCTCCACTTCTGACGAGGTGATTGGCAATTTCTCGAGATGCCTTATTCCCGTCACGGTTGGCAATCAATTCCAAAATTTTGGCATGTTCAATGGCTGCGCGTTCGCGTCCTTGGTCACTGCCAGCCTCAAACCAGCGCGTTCGGGATAGTCTGGTCAGCACATCTTCGAGCGCTTTGACGATAAAAACGTTGCCCGATAGTCGCGCCACGCCGAGGTGAAAGTTGGTCGCGCCGCTCATGTACTCTTCGAGTGGCAATTGAACGGTGTTCTGCGAGATGGCGTTTTGAATCTTCTCGAGTTCGGGTTTGGTGGCGCGTTTGACGGCTTCTTTGACGGCGGCGACTTCGATCACCTCACGCCAGGCGCAGGCTTGTTCAATCTCTTCAAGGTCGATGGGGCTGACAATAAAGCCGCGTCCAGATTTTTGTACCAGTCCCTCACCCTCGAGCCGTTGCAGTGCAGCGCGAACGGTGGTTCTGGAAGTCTCGAGCATTGATTCTAATGCTCGTTCAGTCAGGTTTTCTCCTGGCTCGAGTTCGAGCGCCAGGATACTCGAGCGCAGTTTTTCGTAGGTGGCGATGGTGTTTTCTGGGTTTGCTGGCATCTTGACCCCCTCGAATTCGGAATACCACATGGTATACCAAAACCAAAAAAACGTCAACCAAAAACGTATTTCATGCCGTTGACTCGAAATTCAATGTTATATCTCAGTGTTCACAGCAAAAATTCATTACAGTAAAGCCATGCAGCCTGGATTAATAATTCAAAACCCCAAAAGCCGTAAGGTGATCGCAACCTACAAATCCTACCTCGAGGCGCAAAAAGCCGTGGATTTCTTGTCCGACAAAGGATTTACCGTCGAACGGGTCGCCATTGTTGCCGAAGAATTGCGGTTCGTTGAACAAATCACTGGACGGCTCGACTCGGGAAAAGCGGCTTTGTCGGGAGGACTACGAGGCGGTTTTGTCGGCGTCATGATCGGTTTGGCACTGGGCTTAATCAGTCCAACACCAACGCTGCCACTGGTCACCCAGGGCGCGTTGATGGGCTTGGTGATTGGTTCAATCACCAGTTTTATTGGCTATTCCTTAATGGGCGGCAAACGCGATTTCAGTTCGACGGGCGCAATGCAAGCAGGACGTTACGACGTTCAAGTCGATGATGAAGTGGCAGAGGAAGCCTCTCGAGTTCTTGCCACAATTTAAAAACTCGAGGGCTTTAAAACCCTCGAGCTGATTATTGTGCAGCGCAGTCTCAACTTCGTTTTAAAGCCGCCATTGCTTGTTCATAGGTAACTTCACCAGCCTCGAGTTTGCTCAAAATTTCGTTGGCGTTCACTTTTGGTTTCTCGAGCGCCGATTCGGAATCACTCGAACCTCCAAGCGCTTCAACGATGTCATCCAACCTCGAGCGTGCCGTGTTGTACGCCACACCCATTTCGGACGCAAGTTTTTGCACGTTGCCCCGATAGCGCAGCAGCACTCCCGCAAACTCGAGTTGTTGTGGAGAGAGTTTGGCAATCCAACCCAAGCTAAACTCGCCCTCCAACACCAAACCTCTTGCTTTATTCTCGAGCCGCGTGACCGTCAATTCTTCGCCGGTGAACGGGTCGTGTGTGACAAGTGGGTATTTTTGGTTTCGTTTCATGAATCCTCGGCTTCAATTTCTTCCTCGAGCAACTCGGTCAGTTCATCTTTGACTTCCTCGAGTTCACTTTCAACGTCATCGCGCATTTCTTCTAATTTTTCGCGTTCGTGTTCCTTTTCGGTTCTCTCGAGCTTGGCTCGAATTTTATCGTATTTTGCCTGTATTTTATCGTGTCTGGCTTGCAGTGAATCGCGTTTTTCTCGTATGCGATCTCGACTGATCCCAGTTCGGGCTTGCGTCAGGTCGAACAAACCACTCATCAGCATTTCGCGCACGTTTTTGGGTTTCACGCCGTGATTGCCCAGGGCGACAATCTGATCCACGCTCAATTCTTCAATCTCGAGTTCTTCAGCCAGACTTTTCAGTTCTTTGACATATTCTGGTCGAATGCCGTGATTTCCAAGTGCAATCACCTCGTCCCAAGTCAAATGTTCCAGTCCTGCATTCGCAAGTTCACGAATAAAGTTTGCATTGATCCCATGATTTTCAAGTTCAATCATTTGCTCGAAACTGAATTTTCCCCCTCCACTTGCTCGAGGGACACGTGGCGGTCTTGGCGGGCGGGGCGGTTGAGGCATTCTAAATTCTTCGTGACTTGAGGCTCGCACCTCTGGTTGATTGGCTGTTTGCAGCGCATCGATCAATTCATCGGCTTGTTCGACGCTGAGGACTCCATTTTTGACCAACTCGAGGACACGTGTTCTTTCGGCTTGCATGGTAATTCCTTTCCGCAACCTGTGGCTGCTTCTTGACTCTTAAAACAGTACGTTCCTGATTCCAAGATTCACCTAAAGGGCGGAATCGCTGTCGGGCTTAGGTTTCTGGTATTTCTTTAAATTTTGTTATCAATAATCTACATGGTTTATGCAAAGTTTGTCAATGAAAGTACAAATATTATCAACGAGATGGCAAATTTCCACTCGAGTCAAGGCAACAAAAAACCCGAGAATCGCTCCTCGAGTCAACACCAGCACCATTTCATTTACTTACAAGGTGCAGCCTCGTCATCAAAAGTGCCTGTCACGGGGTTTTCCTCATCGCTCGAAGTCACAATCACATCGTTTGTCTCAAGGTTGTACTCGAGCCTTTCCCCTATCACCTGCGAACCATCCGCACCCGTAGACTTCGCAGGTTTTCCCTCGAGAATCGCACGGTTTTTCTTGTCGTCGTATTCCACGCGGTCGGCGCTCGACTCGCGGCACTTGGATTTTAGAATCACTTTCCCCTCGAGAAAAGTTTTTTCCTCGTCCACGTTGATCGTGATTTTTTCGCTATTGCCACGCAGCACGTCACCACTGTCTTGCGGACGGGAAAACACGATTGGTCCTGCAATTACCGCTATGCCCGTTTCCTGGCTATAATCGAGCCTCGAGCCTGTCAGTTGAGTCTTGCCTTGTGTGACAAAAACCGTGTTTGGCTTTGGATCAGGTTTAACAATTGGGAAGCACGAATCGTTCGAATCAGGTTGACGTTCCACCGTGCCGTTGTAAGCCTCAAGTTGACCGTCACCATTTTCTTTTTTGGCCGCCACAACCACAGGTGCTCGAATAACATTCTTATCGACCGTCACATGAACCAAATACGGGGCTTCATCGACATAAACGCTTTTTGTGACACGTTCGGTATCTTCATCTTTTGGCGGGCAATCAATGACCAAACCTTTGTCATCAGGACCGTATTTAATGGCGACAATTGTTTTGTCATTGCGCACCAAAGTCAGTGTGGGCGGAAAATCGGTAGCAGGAATTTCGGGGTCAAGTTGCGCAAAGGCAACGACCCCGAAGACAGCAAAAATCAGGAGTTTACTTATCGCTTGCACATTTAAACTTCTCGAACGGAATTTTAAACGGTGTTCCAAGACGTTCAATCTGATTCTTTTTGGTGTAATTGATAATCGTACCCGCCGTAACTGTCGCATTTGCTTTTTTGTTAACGTTCTTGGCAGGGGTCTTGGTTGCCGTATTGCCAATCACCCAAGCCGTTTCTTTGTCATCATCATAAAAGAGCGCATCACCCGTTGTGGTATTGTCACCAGCCACGAGCGTCACATTACCAATCGCAACAAGTGTATTGGTTTCGGTTAACACTCGAGCTTCTTTTGCCGTAATCACCAATTTTGAATCTCCCGCTTTTTTCGGCTCACGAACCAAAGTAATAGATTTAGAATCGGTCAAACAACCCAAGTTCTTTTCTTCATCAAACACCACTTTGCTCGAGAGTGCCGATTGTTTGCCGTTGACCAGTTTCACGCTGCCTTCGGACGTGCTGACGTTCGTATCGACATCAAACGTGGCTTTGAGCGCCGTTATGAAAACATCATCTTCGCCAGCTTTTTCGGGCTTTTGCACAATGTTGGTTGGACCTGCCAGCACACCCAAACCTGTTTCTTCTTTGTACTCGAGCGATGGTCCTTTGGCGGTTAAACGCCCTCGATTGACCGTCACGCCGCCCGCAAACCCTGCGGTACGTTTGCCTTCCGCTTTGCTCATCTCGAGACCTTGAGGCGCAGTCAGTGACCCCTCAGTTGATACAATTTGCAGTTTTTGAACCGTTGCTTTAACACCTTCAGTAAATTTATACGGTCCGAATCGCAAATCACCTTGTTGACGACCGCCTTCGATTTCGATCACCCTCGAACCTGCGGCTGCCAGTGCCACGCCAAAAATCACGAGTAAACCAATGCTAAGAATGTTGCGTTTCATTGTTGAATACCTGCCTTTACTGTGTCACACGATTGTCCATTACCATCGAGTGCCCGAAGTTTGTATTTTCTGAATCCTGTATCTGTCATATCAAAAGATGCCGTAAATTCTTGACCTGTCAGACTGAGATTTGGAGAGTTGAGATCGATATATGGCGCTCGATAGCCCGTGTTTTGGTCAATCTGAACTTGTTGCCCAACATCTTGACCGAGTTTCAATACATAACAACCTTTGGGAATAAAGATCGTGGCACGCTGGGTTTGCAGGTTGTCGTTAGAATCAATAGTCACCGTTTTGGTGTACAAACTCAAATCCAGTTTTCCTTTCACCAAACGTTGTCCTTCACTTAAATCCGTCGCCACGCTCGAGCGTGATTCGGGATTGTATTTCACGATTCCGGCTTTGAAAGTCCATTTGGCGTTCGGATCGGCGGCTGGGTACAACACCAAGTCCACGTTCTCGAGTGTTACTTCTCCCAAGGGTATTTTGGCAGAACTTGGTAAGAAACTGAGCACCAAGCCAACAAGAATTAGGATTCCAAGTGCAATTAGGGAAACTCGAGCCACACGCAGAATATCGCGCTTTACGTGGTGAGAAGCGTGAAGTGCGGCGAAAACCACATGGAGCAAAGCAGAACGAGGCTCTCATAATTGCGACTCATGGCAGGGTTTTAGGCTTAAAGATTGGTAGTCTACGCGTGATGATTGACACCCACTGCCATTTGTATTCCGTGGAAAACCCATTAGAGGCGGCTCGAGCACTTGGTTTAAACGCGCTGGTGGTGATCGGTCACACGCCACAATATGCCAGAGCTGCGTTAAAACTCGGTCAACAACTCGAGCATGTTTTTGTGACGGTGGGTTTGCACCCTTGCGACGCAAATCAGTACCACCCAGACACCAGAACCGATCTCGAGGAATTGATGCTTCAGCCCAAAGTGGTCGGCATTGGCGAGTCTGGGATTGACTATTACTGGGATACCGCACCAAAAAACTTGCAACTCGAGAGCCTCAACTGGCAACTCGAGTGTGCCAGAAAACTGGACAAACCAATTGTGATTCATACGCGGGACAAGGACAATTCGCGGCAGGCGTTCGCAGATTGTGCAACCGAACTTAAAAACGCTGGTTGGCACAAAGGCATTTTACATTGCTTCGCGGGCGACCCCGAGCTTCTCGAGACTGGGCTTGAACTGGGTTTTCACGTTTCGTTTGCCGGAAATTTAACTTACAAAAACGCTCAGGTCATTCGTGATGCCGCCGCCACCGTGCCACTCGAGCGACTTCTTGTCGAAACGGATGCGCCTTACCTCGCGCCTGTGCCCTTCCGAGGCAAGCGCAACACGCCTGGATTCGTGCGCTTTACGCTTTTAAAACTTGCCGAAATTCGGGGTTTGAATTTTGAAGAGATGGAACGAATCACCGAGGCAAACTCGAGGTTTGTCTACAGCATCCCTTTCACAGTTGAATAACCCATTGCAATTTGGTTACAATCGTTTTCACCGTGAAGATTTACATTTTAATACCTTCGAGTGTAAAAACATGACTTCTACCAGCAAACAAGGTTTTTGCGCCAATCTCGAGTTGTTCAAAAACCGAGATTTTGCGATTTTGTGGGCTGGCAATACCGTTTCGGGCTTGGGCGATTCAATTTATTTTATTGCCCGAATTGCCTTAATCATCAATTTAACCGGCTCCGCCTTGGCGGCTGGTGGCATGACCGTTTTTGGTATTTTACCAACCATTTTGATGAGTCTGACCGGCGGGGTGTTGGCTGACCGATTTAACCGACAAAAACTGGTGATTTGGTCCAATTTGGCTCGAGGTATTTTGATGGTCGTTTTGGCGTGGCTGATTTATGCGGGTTTGGTGCAATTTTGGCATTTGTATGTTGTGGCGTTTATCAACAATTCTTTTTTTGCGATTTCCAATCCTGCATTTGAAGCCATGTTGCCGAGCGTGGTGAAGACCGAACAACTCAAAAATGCCTATTCTGCGTTTAGCATTGGCTCTAACTTTGCGCAAATTGCGGGTCCCGCTTTGGCGGCGCTGCTGGTTGTGATTTCTGGTACGCAAGGGGCAATGTTTTTTAATGGCTTGTCGTTCTTGGTCATGATGTGCGCCTTAATGTTGATTCATCCACACGTCAGTCAAGTGACAAAGCAACAAAAAACCGCTCAAATTTTTCAAGATATCAAAGAGGGCTGGAATTTTGTGCAACAAAACAATGCTTTGGTCACTTACATTGTGTCCACGGCTTTTATTAATTTTTTACTGCCTTCAATTATTCTGGGCGCTCCATTTTTCATCACTCGAGTGCTCAAACTTGATATTGGTTGGTACGGAGCAGTGGCAGTTGGATTTAATTTTGGAACAATCATGGGAAGTTTAATTGCCGCCATTTTGATGGTAAAACGCAGAGGCGTTCTTTTAATTTTGAACAACGTTTTGATTGGTGTCTTTATTATTCTGACCTTTGGTTTTACAGCTTCAATCTGGTTTGTGGTCGTTGGAATGATTTTCATTTATATTAACATCAGTCTTTTTAATGTCATTGCCCTGACTTGGGTTCAACAAAGCAGCG
The DNA here is from genome assembly GCA_043730305.1 of Deinococcales bacterium. Taxonomy (GTDB): domain Bacteria; phylum Deinococcota; class Deinococci; order Deinococcales; family JAAFIG01; genus JANXTZ01. The sequence continues at coordinate 10,317 of JAYTKL010000494.1, forward strand.
CCGATGAATTCAGAGGTCGGGTTTTTGGCATTTTAAGCATGATTTCTTACAGTCTAACGCCTCTTGGCTATGCGGTCATGGGATATTTACTTGATCGTTTCGACGCCAACCTGGTCATCCCGGTTGCCGGGCTGGGCATCGTGATGCTTGGTGTCTGGATGTACTCCAAAAAAGAAATGCGCGAGTTGCGCTAAAAACCTCGGGTTACACTGCAATCATGTCCAACTCGAGACGCATTTTAGGCTTGATGAGCGGCACCAGCGCCGACGGTGTTGACGCCGTGCTGCTCGAGCTTCCAGAATATTTCCCAAATCTCGGCGAGAACGCTTCACTCCCATCGCTGGCAGATGCCGTCCCACGTGGGCGCGTGCTCGAGCACCATTACACGCCTTACCCCGACGATTTACGTGCCGTGGTGCTTGAGGCAATGCGCGACGAATTGAAAACCAGTAGTTTGGCGCAACTTCATTTTGCCTTGGGTGAAGTGTATGCGGAAGCTGCCAAACCCTTCTCGAGAAGCGCGGGTTTAATTGCCAGTCACGGACAGACCGTGTTTCACATTCCGAGGCTTGATGAAAGCAGGGGCTGGCACACTCGAGCGACGCTGCAAATTGGT
>JAYTKL010000495.1:0-5830 GCA_043730305.1 Deinococcales bacterium
AAGCCGCTTCAGCCAATCTGACATAGACCCCCTTGAAACCTATAGAAAATCGTACCACAAGCAACAGACGCAAGTCAGTATAAACCGACATCGGTTTTGGCTTGGTCAAAATCCGCTTTTGATGCCCAAACGCTGGTTCAAACTGTGACTTGCGGGTGATTGCAAAACCAATTGCCAAGTAACTTGTCTGAAAATGAGAAGCAATATGGTCTAAACGCAATGAAATGAAATCCTGACTCGAGACTCGATTGCCTGTTGCAGTCTGAAGTCAGTTTTTCAAAAGTCAAGTGCAGTTTTACATCTCGAGATCAACCCGAAGTTTTTGCTTTGGCTTTGTCCCACACAATTCTGCCACCGTTGTTGGTCAACAATGCGCAATTTCCTGGGTTGTGCTCGTTGCAAATTCCTGTTGGAATGCACTTGATGGTCATGAATTTCCCAGACCACGGCAGGGCGCTGACCACCTCTTTGCGCATGATTTTGGCAACCTCGCGGATTTCCCATTGGGCGCGGGTACACAGGCGCTGCCCCAAAAAGTTTTTTAAGGCTTCAAAACTCCAAGTCGAAACCAGATTGGTTCGAGCCGCGTTGGGCAAGACCATTCGCGCATCCTCACCAGCAATGCCCAACTCGAGCAACTTTTGGTACGCGTTGCCAGCCTCGAGCATCGATTGCTGGTAAACCTCGAGCGCGGCAGGGTTTGCGGCAATGCTGGGCGGCAGCACATGCCAGTCAGAAGCCGTGTCAATTTGCTTGTAACGTTGCGATTGCTGCTCCCAAGAAACACCCTGCACGTGACGCACCAACTGATGCGAGCAGGCTCGAGAGACGCCCGCAATCGAAAAGGTAAAACTCACGCCCCTCGAGACGCTCCAATGCCCAGAGTCGAGCGTGTCTGCCACGAGTTGAATTTTGCGCTCGAGGGTGGCGTTGTTGTGATAAATCTCTTCAAAGTCGCCTTTGGTGGTGGTCATGCGGGCTTGGGCGTAAATTTGGGTTAAGGGATCGGGTGTAAAGGCAACGAGTTTGACTCGCATGGTTTCCTCCAAGAAAATTCTGACTAAAAGTTTAACCCGAATTTTAAGGCTCGAGAAACAAAACGTTGGAGACAGTGTTATCGTCTCCAACGGAATTTGAATTTGGGTGTCTCGAGTGTGGGATATGTACTTTGTAACAAGAATGTATCACGCATTGGGTGAAAAAACCAGGAAAATCATCACGAAAATTAAATAGAACTGGCGATACGATACGTTCCAATCTCGAAAGGAGTTTTGATGACGAACACTTTGATTCCGCGCCGTGTTTTGTTTGGCAATCCCGAACGTACCATGGTGTCATTAAGCCATGACGCCAAAAACCTAGTGTTCCTTGCACCCCTGGACGGTGTGCAAAATGTCTTCGTCGCGCCCGTCGAAAACCCCAATGCGGCTCGAGCCATCACCAGTGCAACGGGTCGCGGCATTCCGTTTGCCATGTGGTTGTACACCAACGAGCATATAATCTACGTTCAAGACCGTGCTGGCGACGAAAACTGGCGGTTGTACAGCGTCAACATTGCCACGCTCGAGGAACGCGATTTGACGCCACTCGATGGCGTTCGGGCAGAGCCAATGGGCTTTAGCGAACGATTCCCCGATGAAATTCTGGTCGGTCTAAATGACCGCGTGCCGCAATTGCATGATTTGTACATCATTAACATTCGCACCGCCGAACGACGTTTGCTGCTCAAAAATGACATGAATTTTGTTGCTTTTGTCTGCGATCACGATTTCAAGCCGCGTTTTGGGCTTCGGATGAATTCAAATGGCAGCACAGACGTTTTTCAACGTTTAGAAAACAAATGGCAAGGATTCTCGAGTATTCCCTTTGATGACAACTTGACCACGCAATTGATTGGGCTGGATGGGAGCGGTCAAGTCTTGTATTTTGCTGATTCTCGAGGGCGTAACACCAGCGCCTTGTTCAGTCAAAACCTCGAGACGGGTGCAGTCAGATTGCTTGCCGAGGATGCTCGAGCCGATTTTGACTGGAGTTGGCAGCACCCAACCGAGCACACGATTCAGGCGGCTTCGTTCAATTATGACCGTCAAATTTGGCAGATTTTGGATGAGGCTATCAAACCAGATTTTGAGTATCTTTCTGGCATCACCACGGGTGACCTTAATCTCGCCAGCCGCTCGTTGGACGATCAAATTTGGATTGTCACTGAAAGAAACGACAACGCTTCGGTGCGATATTTTCTGTATGACCGAGCTGCGAAAAACGCCAAATTTTTGTTTTCCGATCAACCCCTGCTCGAGCAATATGGTTTGGTAACCATGCAACCCATATTAATTCCAACCCGTGACGGACTCGAGATGGTTTGTTACCTAACCACACCACCCCATTCGAGTACGCCTGTGCCGATGATTTTGTTGGTTCACGGTGGACCTTGGGCGCGTGATGCTTGGGGTTACGATGCCCAAGCGCAATGGTTGGCGAACCGTGGTTATGCCGTGTTGCAGGTCAACTTCCGAGCCTCGACGGGTTTTGGCAAGGCGTTTACCAATGCGGGCAACCTCGAGTGGGGGCGCAAAATGCACGATGACCTGCTGGATGCCGTGGATTGGACGGTCAAAGAGGGCGTCACCTCGAGCGACACGGTGGCGATCATGGGCGGCAGTTACGGAGGCTATGCGACGCTGGCGGCTTTAACCATGACTCCGAAACGTTTTGTTTGTGGCGTGGACATTGTTGGACCTTCAAACTTGCAAACCTTGCTCGAGTCAGTGCCGCCGTACTGGGAACCGATGATTGCGATGCTCAGAAATCGAATGGGTGATGACACCAATGCCGATGGTCAAACGCTTTTAAAGGAACGTTCGCCGTTAACCCATGTCTCGAGCATCCAGAGACCATTGTTAATCGGACAGGGCGCGAATGATCCAAGGGTGAAGCAAGCCGAGTCGGATCAGATTGTGAACGCAATGACTGCCAAGAATATTCCTGTCACGTATGTCTTATTTCCCGATGAAGGACACGGTTTTGCCCGTCCCGAGAATAAACAAGCCTTTTATGCGGTTGCAGAGGCGTTCTTGGCAAAGCATCTCGGCGGGAAGTGTGAAGCGATTGGCAATGATTTTCAAGGCTCGAGCCTTCAGATTCTACAAGGACTTGACGACATTCCTGGGGCAACCCAAGCCCTTGAGGATTCGTAAATCTCGAGCAAAAAAAGGGAGGCGAACATTCCGTCTCCCTGCATTATTTAAAAACCTCAAGTTTTAAGCACTTTTGTAAGCCTCGAGAATTACCGTTGCGAATTCTTCGGTGCTTGCCTTGCCACCCAAATCTGGGGTGCGCGGTCCATGCTCGAGCGCAATGTCCACGGCTCGCTCGAGTTTGGCGGCGGTGGCAAATTCGCCAATGTGGTTGAGCATTAACGCGGCTGCCAGCACGGTGGCGGTTGGGTTGGCAATGCCGCGACCCGCAATGTCTGGGGCGCTGCCGTGAACGCTTTCAAAGACCGCGTATTGTTCGCCGATGTTGCCACTGGCGGCAATGCCCAGACCGCCGACCAGACCTGCGGTCAAGTCCGAGATGATGTCGCCGAACAAGTTGGTGGTGACAATGACATCAAAGCGTTCTGGACGGGTGACAAGCTGCATGGCGCAGTTGTCGATAATAATATCTTGAACCGTTAAACCCGCGACTTTGTCCGCCTCGGCTCGAGCGGTGTTCAAGAACAAGCCTTGGGTGACGGGCAAAACGTTGGCTTTGTGGGCAATGTGCAGTGTTTTGCGGTCTCTGGTTGCCGCAAGTTTGGCGGCGTATTCACCGATGCGTTGGCTGGCGCGGCGGGTAATGACCGTATCGGCAATCGCAATCTCGCCGTTCATGTAGCTGCGTTCTTGCTCCACGTACAAACCTTCGGTGTTTTCGCGCACCACGATCAAATCCACGCCCGCCCTCGAGCCTGGGACTGGATGGTGTTTGGCTGGGCGCACGTTGGCGTACAAGTCCAGGGCGCGTCGCATGTAACGGATTGCACCGCGAAAACCGGGCACTTTTTTGCTGGGGCTGGTGGCTGCGCCAAACAGCGTGGCTTCGCTGGCGCGTACTGTCTCGAGGGTGGCTTCTGGAATGCTGTCGCCGGTGCGTTCAAACAATTCCCAGCCGGCTTCGGCGTGCAGCCATTCAAACTCGAGTTCGCCAGTCACTTGCATTCCTTCTAAAACGCGTTTTGCGGCACGGATGACTTCGTGACCGATGCCGTCGCCTTCGATCAATGTGATGGTGTGTTTTGCCATTTTTTCCTCCGACCCAAGCGTGTCTCTCGAGTCTCTGTTGTTTTGATTATTCCAGATTTTGGAATTCTATGCGTTTAGTGCTTTTAACCAACTGTTGCATCGTAGGCTTGGCACTAATCCTGTTCAAGTCTGTCCCCACTGCGGTGACGAATTCACTCTGAAACCAGATCATTGGGTTTCGTCTGATAGACTCGGGGTGTGCCTGTCTTAGAAAACTCTGTTGCCGAATTTATTGAACGTTGGAAACACCATGCCACCCGCGTGACCTTGTACCCGCAAATCGAGGGTTCGCCCCTTCTTGAGATTGGGGCTGCTGGTCGAGTTTTGTACGTGTTAGACCGCGTTGGACCGTACGCCGCCAAACCAGGCGAGGTGAGCATGATCGTCAACCCAATGACCGAAACTGTCGTTGGCGTTGACCTCGAGACTGAATCCTTAACCATCACTGCCATTTCAGGTATCGAAGCCGTTGGACGTGTACTCGAGGTGTCAAGGGATTTTGTGGTTCTGCAAGCCAGATTGCCGCTGGTGGTCGGCGTGCTTGACCCATCCTGGAAAGAAATTACGGTGGGTCAGATGGTCAGTTTTGTTTCGCTCGAGCCGATTCATGGGTTTTTAACGCACTGATAGCGATTGGCGGAAAACGCATGGTTATGGGTGAAACCTCGAGCCTTGGATTTCGATCCGAACCTGGCATTCAAACTCTGGTTTCTCGAGCTTGATTTTGAATAGGAAACAACACCTCCAGAATGCAAACATATTGTAGAGAATTGTTATTTGCCGTGAAAGTCAAACAAAGTATTTGTTTTGGCTAATTGCTATTTGCCAATCGCTATTTGCTCGCTCCCAACATTTCTTGTCTCAGTTGTGTAAAACTAATACTTAATGCAATGCCCGAGCTGTCAAGAGCCAGTGCAAGCAACCTGGCGTTTTTGCCCGAATTGCGGGGCGGCAATTTCGGTGGTCGAACCGACGGTTCAACGCCGTGTGGCAGTGGTTTTTGTTGATCTGGTGGCGAGCACCCGTTTTGCCCGTAGCCTCTCGAGCGACGCCTATTTTGACCTGATGGGTGAAATCTTGACCGTGCTGGCAGTCGAGATTGAGGCGCTCGAGGGTCATGTCGTGCAATTTCAGGGCGATGCGGTGCTGGCGGCGTTCGGGGCGGTCAAAAGTTTTGAGGACAATGCGCTGCGTGCCGTTAAAGCGGCTCGAGCGGCGATTGCTGCGGTCGAAAATTACGGCGAACGCAAGGGTTTGGAACTCGAGGGGCGGGCGGGTGTGGACACCGATGATGCCACCGTGGGATGGGTTGGCGGCGAGTTTACCTTGTTTGGCAGCGTGGTGAACCTCTCGAGGCGACTTTGCTCGGCGGCAGAACCTGGCGAGGTGCTGGCGTCGTCGCGGGTGCAACTCGAGACCCATGCGGGGGCGCAGTTTGTAAAGCAAGTTGGTTTGGTACTTCGTGATTATCCCGAAGAGGGCGAACCGTTTTTATTAAAAGGCTTCACCACCGCCGTAGGACAGGAGTATTTGCCATTTCATGG
>JAYTKL010000496.1:0-5810 GCA_043730305.1 Deinococcales bacterium
TTCTGTACCAACGGGTATTCCACTCAATTTGCTGCTCTCAAAAACGGGATTTGCTCAGCACTTCGCATCTCTCGAGTTTCCGATTGGTTCTAACGCCAGCAATGCCGATTTCAAAGCCACCATGCTGGCTCGAGCAGCAGCGCAACCCCTGAACGTCAACACGGGCGGCACGATCACAGGTTTGGACAATGCCAGGCTCGAGCTTTCCGCAAATGCCCTCGAGACACCGAACGGTACGCCAGTTACAGGCGCGATCAATGTCAGCCTGACACCTGTGGACATCAACGACGAAAAAGAAAAATACGCTTTCCCAGGAAGTTTTTCTGGAATGCAGCAAAACGGCGTAACCACAGGCATTGTTTCGCTTGGCACGACAGAATTTGCCGTGGAGCAAAATGGGCAACGCTTAAACCTGAAACCAGGCTCGAGTGCCAAAGTTCGCCTGCCCATGTACGCCAACACCAACCTGGACGGCTCGAGCATTAAATTAGGCGACACCGTGCCTCTTTGGAGTCTGAATGAAGTCACAGGCGACTGGGTGCAAGAAGGCACGGGAATTGTGGTGGATGCTGGCAATGGAACAAGGGCGCTCGAGGCTGTGGTCACGCATTTTAGCTGGTGGAATGTTGACATTGGATTTACGCCAAGTGGTCCAAAACCAAAGTGCATCAATGACGTACCAGGGCAGTACGACAGTATTTTTGAACAAGCCGTATTCTGTAAATTCCTAGCCGAAATTGACAAACCAATTCCTGCTCAAAACTCGAACCTAAACACTCGAGCCGAGCCGCCCCAGCGCTTACCCGCTTACGGGGCAACCACCGACCTGCCAATCTCGGGGAATACTGCTTTAAGCGTACCCGCAGGGGTTAACATCCGTTACACGGGCTGTATTGCAAATGGTGCGTTTTGTGGATCAATTGTCAAAAATTTTGTGGCAGGCTCGAGCGAAGCCTTTGAAATTCGTTTAAAGCCCACGAACATCAGCAACAATGACGATTGGAAAACATTGGCTCAGGGTTTTGATCGCTTTTATTTTGATCCAAGCGGTCTTGCAGTGCCAAATCAAAAACAATTGAGGATGAATGCTCTAGGCAATGGCGCACTCCTTTGGATGCGTTACACGCAAAACAGTGCTTCTATCGATGCCAGTGTTTACAATGCTTCAAGCAATACTTGGGAAGCCAGCAACATTCTGGATACCCAATCAAATCAAGGACTTATTCCTCAACTGGCATTGGAAGTCGCAGCCAACAACGATTTGATGGCGTTATGGAGCAACCCTGCCAATCGTCAAATCCGTTGGAGTCGCAGGGCAAATGGTTCAAGCGCTTGGAGTGCTGCCACCACCTTGGATACGGGCGCAAACACGTTGATCAATCCACAAATTCGCATGGACTCGAGCGGTAATGCTGTGGCAACTTGGCTCGAGGATACCGGCAGTGTTGGCACAAGTCGTCTGCGGGTTGCGCAGTTTAAAGCGGCAAACAGCACATGGACAGTTCAGACTTTTGCTGGAAGCGGCAAAACTGGTTCGGCAAGGTTTGATCAAAATGGAAATATCAGGATGTTTTATGAAATTTCCAGAACATTGTTGACGAGTCAGTACAATCCCACCAACGACACTTGGAATCCTGCAATTGAACTGTTTTCCAACACCAACGGCATTGAATTTGGACAATACGAATTTGGCAGCAATGGCAACGCCATGGCAGCCATCAATGAACAACCCAGCACCACCAGCGCGGGGCTAAGAACTCGAGCTTATGATTTTGCAACAAACTCCTGGCAGCCCGAGCAGATTTTTTTGGGGCGACACCATCAGTTGGGTCTTGATGGAAACGGAAATACGAATTTGGTTTATCAAACCCGCAACGCACCCATAGCCACATTGGCAAGGCGCTATACTGCCAGCAGCCAGACTTGGAGTGATCCGGAAACACTCAGCGCAACCTCAAACTACACCTTTGACGCCGCTTTTGCCGCAAATGGCGATGGGGTGACATCGTTCTCAGCAGATCAACCAAATTCTTCAAATCAAAATTCGCTTTTTGCCTCTCGAGCGAGCGATGCCGCTTCTTGGAAGACCATTATTTTGGGTGCAGCACTGGGTCAAGAACAACGGCGCATTGCTGTAGGCGGTACTGGTTATGCCACGATTGCCCGAAATGGTTTTGATGCAAGTGGTCAATCTATGGTGCAAGTCAAACGCGTCAAATTTCGCTAGACTTTAACTCAAGAAACTTTTAAGGAGCATTGAATGAAAAAACTTGTGATTGGAATTCTGATTCTCTCGAGCCTTAGTGTACTAGCGGCGTCGGTCACACTCAAACTGAGCATCAACGGGATTAACTCGAGCACGCCCGCCATTGTGCAAAACGGTAAAACCTACATTCCACTCGAGGCACTGCAAAAAGCTGGGGTCAAAACCAGCGTGACCAAAACGGAAATCAAACTCGAGCTTCCAGGTTTTAATGGCGGCACAAATCAACGCGCCTCGCTCGAGGGTTGCCTCGGCGAAACCTTGTTTAACGGCGTCTGGCGAGTGAAAACCAGCAAACTCGAGCGCATCAAAAAAGACGAAAGCACGCCAGGTTGGGGTTTAACGCTCGAGGTTAAAAACGGTTCTAAAGCCACGATCACGCCCGTGGACGCTGGTTTTGACGGCACAGGGCAAGGCATTCAACTGGCGTTTGCGGACGCCAGCACCCTGAATGTAGACGCGATGGACGTACAAAAACTGACTTTTGCCAGTTTGCCAGCGGGCGGGTCGGTCACGCAACAACTCAAGTTTTATTATGCTTTTGGCACACTCGAGGAAACCGTCAAAACCCCAACCAAATTCTTGCTCGAGATTGATGCTAAAGGCATTGGTGACAGCACCAAAGCCAAAGGTGTGGCATTTTCCGTAGCAAACCCAAGTTTGAGGGTACGGCTCGATTGCCAGAAGTAAGTTTCAAACAAGCTCGAGTTTGACTGGTGTGTTGTGAAAGGTGCTGCCAGCACCCATGTCGGTCAAACGTTCACTGGTCAGCGTGTTGATGCCCAAACGGTCACTCGCTCGAGCGCCCCACCACGTGCCCTCAACAACAACCACACCTCTGGAAGCCGCATTGGTGACCTTCGCAAGTCGAATCACCCGTCCTTGCCTGCTCGAGATTGTGACCATTGCACCGTCGGTCACGCCGTAAGTCGCGGCATCTTCAGGATGAACTTTGACGTGCGGTTCACCTCCCTCGAGTTGAATCAATTTCTCGAGTTGCCCGTAGGTGGTGTTCAGAAAGTGATGCGCCGGCGGGGTTAACAGTCGCAAGGGAAATTCAAGTGTCAGGATTTCTCGAGCTTCTATCTGTTGCGGGGCTGGGTCAAGATGAAACTTGCCGTCTGAAGTGACTGGCGAACCGTTCTGATACGGCAAAAACGGTTTTGGAATACTGAGGCGCACAAAACCGTCCGACTCGAGTTGCTCGAATGAAATACCCTGCAACCATTCGTGATCGCTGGCGAGCAGTTCTCGAGTTAATTCTTCGGCATTCCAGAATACGCTCGGTTCGGTCACACCAAGACGTTTTGCGATCTGTTGGAACACCCAAGAATTCGGGCGCGACTCGAAATAAGGCTCGAGCGCGGCTTTGTTGTAGCTCAGGTAATAATGCCCATACGCCGTGTACAAATCATCATGCTCGAGAAACGTTGTTGCAGGGAGTACAAAATCTGCTAAATCGGCGGTTTCGGTCATGGCATTCTCGAGAACAACTGTAAACAAGTCTTCACGTTTCAAACCCGCAATCACACGGCTCGAGTCTGGCGCAATAACGGCAGGGTTAGAGTTGTACACAAACATCGCCCGAATGTTTTGGGCTGGCTCGAGAGCGCTGGCGAGTTGGGTCATGTTGACGTGCCGCACCCCAGGTTTGATCAGGTGCGCCGCGCCCTCGCGGGTTTTGTTGAGCATGAACGCGCCACTGGTGGACATCGCGCCGCCACCACCAAGATGCTGCCATTGTCCCGTCAGAATCGGCAGAATACTGGCGGCACGCAAACCATTCGCGCCGCTCTCATTGCGGGTCATGCCGTAACTGAGGCGCACATAACTCGGGGTCGCCGCCGCAAACTCGAGCGCCAGACGTTCAATCACCGCCGCCTCAACACCCGTCACAATACTTGCACGCTCGAGATTCCAATCGCTGGCACTGGCTTTAAATGCTTCAAAACCGCGCACGGTTCGCGCAATAAAATCAGTATCGTGCAAACCCCTCGAGATGATGACGTTCGCCATGCCAAGCGCAAGCGCCGCATCTGTACCAGGTCGAACCCGCACGTGCTCGTCGGAGAACAAACTGGTTTTGTTCTGGTACGGATCAATATGCACGATTTTCGCGCCGTTCTTTCTGGCTTGGGTTAAAAACGGCGTCAGATGGCTGTTCGTGGCAAGGCTGTTGATGCCCCACAAAAAAATAAACTTGGCATGTTTGACATCTTCGGGGTCAGTGCCAAATTTTGGGCTGCCGTATGTGGCTTCCCACGCCGTACCACCCGCCGAGGCGCAAATCGTTTCGTCGAGTTCGATCGCACCCAACGCCCGAAACAGTGCGTGAACGTGCGAACCCTCCATGCGTCCCATCGTGCCAGCATAATTATAGCGCAAGACCGAATCCGCGCCGTGACGCTCGAGGATTTTTGTTAATCTCAAGGAAATTTCATCCAGCGCTTCATCCCAACTCACCCGCGCCCATTTGCCCTCCCCTTTTGCACCAAAGCGCTTCATTGGGTACTTCGGTCGAGTCTCGAGGTACGCCCGTTCGGGGTAACGATAGGTTTTGGAACAGGCAAAACCTTGGGTTACAGGATGGCGGGCATCACCCTCAATTTTGATGGCACGGTTGTCCGCTAGCGTCACAATCAGGCTGCACGCATCCGGGCAATCGAGCGGGCAGGTCAGGCGGGTGGTGGTTTGGGTCATGGTTTAGTGTAGCAAGATTTCAAAAACCCGAGGTCACAAAAATTGTCTGAACTTGATCTCGAGCACGCCACGATATTTAGATTTCTGCGATTCGCAAGCTCTGCAACCCCCGAATCACAAAGCCGTGTCCGTACTCGAGTTTTGGATTCTCGAGTGTAAAGTTCGGCATTTTTTTCAGAAACGCATGAAGCGCCACCTGCATCTCGAGCCGTGCGAGCGGTGCGCCAATGCAGTAATGCGTGCCAAGTCCAAAGGTCAGGTGTGCGTTTTCACTGCGGATTAGCTCGAGCCTGTCAGGGTTAGAAAATTTACGCGGGTCACGGTTGCCACTGGCATACATCAACACGACTTCCTGCCCTTTTTTGAGCGGCACCACCTCACCGTGTCTGGTCAAGTAATCAAAATCCTCGAGCACGAAGCGTTCAAACATCGGCAATGGCGTGTCAAACCGCAAAAATTCTTCAATGGCGGTTTTAAACAAGCTCGAGGTGTTGGGGCTGGTGGCGGCTTCCTGTGCCAGAATCTCTCGAGCGGTATCGTTTTGTGCTAGCGCCAGAATTGCGGCGGTCGTGCCGTTGACGGTCGCTTCATGACCAGCGTTCAAGAACAAAATACAATTGGCAATCAACTCCGCTTCGGTCAGCCTCTCCCCTGCCTCTTCGACCCGCACCAAATCCGAGATCAGGTCGTCACTGGCTTTGATGCGGCGCTCCTCGACCAAACCGCGCAGCATTTCGGAAAACTCGAGCACCGCATTTGACGCAGCAATCATTTCAGGCTCGCCGTAACCGAGTTCGTAAAGTTTGACGATGGCAGCCGACCAGGGGCGCAACTTGGCGCGGTACTG
>JAYTKL010000497.1:0-2186 GCA_043730305.1 Deinococcales bacterium
CAACTTTGCGTAAGCAAGGTTTAAGTGTTTGGGCTGGTTTAGTCAGTGTGTTTCGGGGTGATGTGCTGATGCCTAACTTCCTCTGCTGAGTAGTTACAAAATATTTACCTTTAGACGATTGGTTTGCCAAGCAACCTTTCAGCCCGAGCCTGATTGAACTGACCTTTGAGGAAGTCAAAACGATTTTGGGAAACCCATTGCCAAGCTCAGCCACCAAGTTGGCAACCTGGTGGACGAATGTTCAACCCAAAATTCAGAGCCACCGCACGGCATGGTTAAATCATGGTTGGCGCGTCGCAGAATTTGACCTAACGGCGCGGCGGGTCAGGTTTGTTCGACTCTCACCTGAGGCAGCCCTGTCAAAACCAGAATGAATTTTAATTTGTTCGCTTGACCCGTTATTTTTTGTCGCCCTGACAACGCTTAAAGCTGATATAAGACCGATTTTTCACAACTCAAGTTCATTGAAATCTTTTGAGTTCCAACAAAATCTCGAGTACACTGTTTTCATGCTTCGGGAAGCGCCTGTCAAAACCGCCACGACTTTCGCCGAGTTCCTCGAATTTGAAGCGCAAAGTCAAGAACGCCACGAGTTTGTGGGTGGTAACTTGTTTGTCATGGCGGGTGGCACAACAAAACACAATGTTTATGCGCTCATTTTGATTTCAATGATGATGCAACACGCCCTGCAACGCGGGTATATCATTTGCAACGACGTGATTCTCGAGACACCTTTTGGTCGTGGTTATTACCCAGATGCTTATGTTGTGCCACTCACCAATGATCTGAATGCTCGAGTTCAGCAGCATCCAGTCATCATTATCGAAGTGTTGTCAGACAGCACCGAAGCCATAGACCGAGGCGAAAAGTGGCAAGCCTATCAGCAGATTGCCAGTCTCGAGCAGTATGTGCTGTTGTCGCAACACGAAGTCACAGCCGAAGTGTTCACCCGTGATGGTCGTGATTGGCGTTACAAGAAACTCGAGGCTGATGAAAAACTGGTGTTCTCAAAACTCGAGTTTGAAATTGTACTTTCAAGCTTGTACGGGCAGTTACCAGCACTCGAATCGACTCATTAACCTGGAGTTTCAGGCATTTTCAATTTGATGATTCTGGCTTTGGTCTCGAGCGCATCAAAAAACCATAATTTTCCGTACAACGTCTCGAGTCCGAGCAAGTGCTTTAAAGCTTGGCTTGCCATGATCGAACCGACCACGCCCAAGAGTGGACCGTGAACGCCCAGTGTATCGCAGTCGTCAGGTTGATCTGGTGGTTCTGGGAAGGCGTCGCGCAGGCTGAGATGATGATCAAAAACGCTTGCCATGCCTTCCCAGCGCACCGCACCGCCCCAAACGCACGGTTTTTCGAGAGATACTGTGGTGTCTGAAATAAGATATCGCGCTTTGATGTTGTCCGTGCCGTCAACGATCAAATCGTACCCAACCAAGGTTTCTCGAGCGTTTGATTCCTCGAGTTTTTCGTGTGCCTCGAGTTTGATGTGTGGGTTGACCAGTGCCAGATGTTCCAGCGCCACCTCAAGTTTTGAGCGCCCAACATCGGGCGTGGTGTACAAGGTTTGGCGTTGAAGGTTGTGAATCTCGAGTTGGTCGTATTCGCACAAGCCAATTCGTCCCACGCCCGCCGCCGCCAAATACTGTGCAATCGGCGAACCCAAACCGCCCAAACCCACAATCAAGATGCTCGAGTGCTTCAGTTTTTCTTGTCCCTCCAAACCAATTTCGGGCAGAATAATTTGTCTGGCATAACGACGAATTTCGGTGCGTTCCATATTGAAGAGTTTAGCCGAAGCTCGAGCTTGGGTGGTGTTGTAAAATAACGCCATGAATGCCGATACCGTTTCGCCTCAAAACATAGACGAATACATTGCCAGCTTCCCGCTCGAGATTCAAGAAATCCTTCAAAATATTCGTTTGACCATTGCAAGCGCCGCACCCGAAGCAACCGAAAAAATCAGTTACGGAATGCCGACGTTTGCACTCGAGGGAAACTTGGTGCATTTTGCGGCGTTTAAAAATCACATCGGTTTTTATTCCATGCCGTCTGGCACAAGTCAATTTCAGCAAGAGATTTTGAAGTACAAACACGCCAAAGGTTCGATTCAATTTCCGCTGACTGAACCCATGCCGTTTGATTTGATGGCAAGAATTGTCAAATTTAGGGTTGAA
>JAYTKL010000498.1:0-3990 GCA_043730305.1 Deinococcales bacterium
CTCGAGCCAGACATCGGCTTCCCAGGGGAAGCGTGCCGTCCAGACGTGGCGCTCGCCTCTGGACGTGTCCCGAACTTGCAAACCAGAGACCTGACGTGCGGCATGGAGCGGATAGGGCATCAGCAGTTGGCTCGAGGGATTTGCCACGGACATTGCGGCAATCAGTCGTTCCCACGGGCTTTCAAGATTGAGCCTCTGCTCGAGACTTTCTTGTAACGGGTCATCTGCGGTTTTATGATCCATGTCCACGCCCTTGATCGAGGGGGTCGAGGCGGTCTCGCAACCAGTCCCCCAACAGGTTAAAGCCAAGCACCGTGACCGTGATCGCCAAGCCTGGAAAGGTCGCAACCCACCAGGCGGTCTGCATGTAATTGCGTCCGTCGGCAAGCATCCCACCCCAGGAGGGGATCAGCGGATCTATCCCAAGCCCCAAAAAGGTCAAACCGGACTCGAGCAAGATGTTGTTGGCAACATTGAGCGTGGCGAGGACAATCACGGGTCCAATCAGATTTGGCAACATGTGACGCAGGACAATTCGGGCATCGGAAGCCCCGAGTGCTCGAGTCGCCTGCACCGCGTCCTGTTCGCGCAAACTGAGCACCTGACCACGCACCATTCGGGCGTATTGCACCCATTGGGTCAGTGCCATGACAAAAATCAATTTCCACAACCCAGGTCCGATTACGGCAATGACCGTGATTGCCAGCAAGATAAAGGGAAAAGAAAGTTGAATGTCGGCGATTCGCATCAGCACCATGTCAAGCAGTCCACGGTAAAAGCCCGCCAGCAGACCAATCCCCACCCCAACAATCAACGAGACCGCCACCGAAACAAAGCCAACCGTCAATGAAATTCTACCGCCATGTGGAATCCGTGCCAGAATATCCCGACCAATGGCATCGGTGCCAAACAGGTGTCCGTCAACACCTGGTGGTTTGAGACGGTCTGCAAGGTTCATCGCTTCCGAACCAAGCGGGGCGATCAGCGGCGCAAGCAGCGCCGAGAACACCGAGACACTGAGCAACAACAGACCAAAAACCAGGTCAAAGTTCCAGGTGCGTTTGACCCGAGGACTTGCCTGTGGTGCGCTCATGCCCAAGACCTCACGAGACACTGATTCTTGGGTCAATCAACCCGTAAGAAAAGTCAATCAACAGGTTCACCACGACAACCACCAAGGCAAGCACCGCCACCGTGCCCTGCAAGACAGGATAATCCCTTTGGCTGATCGCGTTCAGCGCCAGCGAACCCAAGCCGGGCCAGGCAAAGACCTGTTCGACAATCACCACCCCACCAATCAGTCCACCAAACTGCAAGCCGATAAAGGTCACGGCTGGGATGGCGGCATTGCGAAGCGCATGTTTGTAAAGCACCACCCGCTGCGGCAAGCCCTTTGAACGTGCCACGGTGATGTACTGGGTCGAGAGCACCTCGAGCAGTGCCGCGCGAAGCAACCTGACATTGGTGGCGGTCAGGATCAGTCCGAGGGTCGTGGCGGGCATGATGACCGAACGCCAGTCCTCAAAACCAGACGGTGGCAACCAACGCAAGCCCACGCCAAAGATCAAGATCAGCATCAGCGCCAACCAGAAGTTGGGAAACGACAAACCGATCAGCGAGAACAAACGCACCAGTCGGTCCACCCAGCGTCCCTTGCGCACCGCCGAGGCGATTGCCAGTGGGACTGAAAGGGCTATCGAAACGAACAGGCTCGAGGCTGCCAGCACCAGCGTGCCAGGAATTTTTTCGCGGATCAGTTCGCTGACCGGCTGACCATTGCGAAAACTCTTTCCGAGGTTTCCCGTCAACAAACCAGTCACGAATTCTGTGTACTGCACCAAAAAAGGGCGATCTACCCCCAAGGCTTTGCGAATTCGCTCGAGGTCTGTCTTGTTGGGAGCCGAAGCCCCCTGAAACAAGGCAACCACCGGGTCGCCAGAGAGTCGCACCGCAAAAGCCACGAGCAGTGTGACCACCAACATCACGAACAGCGCCTGAATCAACCTGAACACCGTGTATCGCAGCACCCGTTCCCCTTTCAAGAACCGAATCGCCCGTAGGCTCGAGCGATTCGGTCACGGTCTGTAGATCAACAGCCACGGGTTTATTTGACGGAAACGCTCACCAGGCGGTTGCGGTCATCGGGTGGGACAACCCAACCAGAAACGCGCTTGTTCATGCCCCACAAGTTCACGCCCTGATACAGTGGCATCTCGATGGCAATTTCTTGCAGGTAGCGTGCCAGTTCTTGCATGGTTTTCTGACGGGCTTTTTGATTGTAGGTGCCGCGTTCTTTTTCAAGTAAAGCTTCAACTTTGGGGTCTGAGAACACGGGATTCCAGTACTCGTCCTTGTGGTAGAGCAAGTAAGCGGTGTTGTCAAAATCGAGCGTCCAGCCACCCCAGCCAAAGTTGTACATGTGACCCGTCTTGTTCTTGGGAATGATGTCGCTGAAGTACGTGTTCTGTTCAAAGGTTTTGAGATTGACTTTCAAGCCAACCGCTTGCAAATAGCCTGCGATACCCTGGGCAACCTCGCGGAATTGAACGTCGGTATCGGTAAAGTCAATCTCGACTTCAGTTCCTGAGGGCACTTTGGCTTCGGCAAGCAGGGCTTTTGCTTTGGCAGGGTCATAAGGCAGTGGTTTGAGTTTTGGATCATAGCCCCACGAGATTTCTCCCTGAAAGCTGGCAATCGGCTTGCCATACCCCTGAAGGATGGTCTTGATGATCGTATCCCGATCCACGGCATAAATCATGGCTCGTCGAACGCGAACATCATCCATTGGCTTCAGAGACGTGTTAAAACGCAATTCGGTCACGGTGGTCGTGCCCACTGGCACAAGCACTGCGTCACCAATCCCCTTGACCACACTGGCAAGACTGACGGGTACACCCTGAACGATGTCAGCCCGTCCAGCCTGAAGCTCCGCCACTCGAGTGGAGGCTTCTGGAATAAACCTGTACGTGATGGTCTTGACCTTTGGCGCACCACCCCAATATCCGGTGAATGCCTCGAGCGTCAGATGATCGTCTTTGACGTATTCGGTTGGACGAAATGGTCCTGTGCCGACGGGCAGGTTGTTGAACTTTTCATCGCCGACTTCTTTGTAATACTTGGGTGGAATGATTTTTGCGCCGTACCCAGCCAGTTTGGTGATGATGACCGGATCAGGACGGCTCATGTTGAACTCGACAATGTATTTGCTGACCACCTTGACATCTTTGATGGCGGTGTAATTGGCTTGCTGTGGTCCTTTCGCGCCCTCATCTCCGAGCAGGCGATCAAAGGTGAATTTGACCGCGCTGGCATCAAAATCCTCACCGTTTTGGAATTTCACGTTTTTGCGCAAGGTAAAGCGGATCACCGAATTGTTTTTCAAAAAGACCCAGCGTTCGGCTAAACCTGGTTTGATTTTCAGGTCTGGTCCACGATCCACCAGTCCATCAAAAATGTTTGAACCCACCATGCCCCACGAGAGCAGGAAGGTGTCAATGGGGTCCCATGAATGTGGGTCTTGGGTTTGGACGATCACGAGTTTGCCTGTTGGTGCTGGACTTTGACTTAGAGCCACACCCAAACCGAGCGTGAGCGCCAATACGGACAACAACTTGATATGAACTTTCATATCCTGACCTCCCCATGTGTGATTGAGAGCATTGTGGACTGCCGCCGAATGCACCAACCCTCTATAGCACGACCTCCTTCGCTGGCTTACGTTTGAGCCAGGCTTGCCAATCCCAGGTGTTTTTTAGAATTTTGACCACTTGAATGGTTTCGCAACTCGAGACTCCAGGCACGTCTGGCAAGGTGTGTGAAACAAAGTGATACAGCTCATCTATCGAGGAGTGCAGGCTTTCAACCACGATATCGGCTGGACCCATTGCCAAACCGACAAAGCGAACCGACTCGAAGGCGGCGATGGATTTTGCGGCAGACTCGGCGGCTCGAGGAACGGTTTTGACCAGGGTGATGGCATCCACTTTGATG
>JAYTKL010000499.1:0-2322 GCA_043730305.1 Deinococcales bacterium
TTTTAGCGAGTGAAATGGCTTCAAGTTTGAATTCTGGTGTGTAGGTTTTGTATTTGCCCATGTTCGCTTCCATTCTGTCTCGGAACTTGCCGTCCACAATATCTTAGTCGTTTCACCTTCGGACAAGGTCGCTGCGCGAAAGAGGGTTAAAACGCAATATTTCGGTTTCTCGAGAAATCAATAAAGCTCCCTTCTCTCCACGGAGAGAAGGGCTGGGGATGAGAGGCAGACAGTATTTGCTGCTTTTTTCGAGATTTAAATCTCGAGCTTTACATCTCCTCAGGCGCGTCAATCCCAAGCACACCCAACGCTTCTCGAATCGCATCGGCAACCCGATCTATCAATAGAAGTCGCGCTTCGCGTAAACCTTCGGGAGCATGGAGCACACTGGTATCGGCTTTTCCATCCGCGCCTTTGTGGTTGTAATACCCGTTAAACGCCGTCGCAAGCTCGAGGGCGTAGGCGCACATTGGGTGCGGTGTGACATCGCGCACGCAAAGCTCGAGGATGCTTGGATATTTGGCAATCACTTTGGCAAGTTCAAGCTCGAGGTTGCCGATTTGATTCCAGTCTGGTGCGCCATTAATGCCCGCATCTTTGGCTTTACGCGCAATGCTGCGAATTCGGGCGTGGGCGTATTGTACGACAACAGCCGTGTCGCCTTGAAGCGTGAGCGCGGTATCCCAACGGAAGTCAATTTGGCGTTTGGGTTCGGATTTTAAGAATGTAAATTTTAATGCGCCCAGTCCAACCACACGCGCTATTTTGTCTACATGTAGTTTGAGTTCTTTCAAGATTGGGAATTCTATTGGATTCATTCCCGACCCAGGAGTTGTTGTTTGTTGGTGAGGAAGCTCTTTAGACTCTTCCTTATCTTCCATAAGCTTTTGATTTATCTGTTGCCCAAGTTGACGAATTGAGCCTCCACCAGTAATGAAATTCAAAGCTCTATTTACAGCCTCGTTAATCACATCATCGGCTGGAACGGTTGTCCCTTTCCGTCCGCTCATGGTTTCACCCTCGAGCAGCACGGTTTCGTTTGCCAAATGGTGGTGTTTTAGGGCGTAAGCTCCGTCACTGACCAGCGACAATCCAGCTTTCACCACCATTTGCGGAAATTGCTGCCTTGCATCGATCACATTCACCACTTGGTCTGCATGGGCAAACTTATGCCCTTCGGGTTCGTGCTCGCCCGTTGGCGCAGAAGTCCAGAGCGTTTTGCCACTGGGTTGCACTTCAAACTTTTGATACTCGAGTCCTTCAAAAAACCCGAGTTTCCAGTAATGGTAGGCAATGTCTTTGGTTTCGTAGACAAACGTGCCGTTGCCGCGCACCAGCACTTTGAAGGGTTCTTCGAGTCCTGGCACGAACGGCGACATGTCCACGCCTTTTGCACCCGCATATTTGCCCTCGGTGGGGCTTTGCAACCGATCTCCAAAAATCTCGAGCGCGGTTTTGACAAAGCCTTCTTTCACCACGTCCGATTCCCAAACCAGCAGGTCGTATTCGATGCCAAGGCTGTACGCGGTCTCGAGTTGGGCGTGAACGATTTTTTCGACAATGCCACGCAATTCGCCGCGCTCGAGGGCGTGAACGACCAGGGCAATTTCGGGTTCGATCTCGAGTTTTTGCGCAGATTTTTCGGGGAATTCTTTGTTGAGACGCACGTAAGATTCGCCGAGCCAATGGTCAAGGCGGGGTTTGTCGGTTAAAGCCTCGTAATCCCCCAGCCAGTTTGCGCCGTGGTATCGGCTGGCGGCGTAAATGCTCTCGGCGGCTTGTCGTCCGGTGTCGTCAATGTAATTTTGCACTTCGACCGTGTAACCAGCCGCACGGTAAATTTTGCCCATCGCATCGCCTAAAAGCGCACCGCGAATATGTCCGACGTGCCATTCTTTGTTCGGGTTGACGCTGGTGTGCTCGACGATCACTTTTTGATTTTTGGGCGTGGCAATGTATCTCGAGTTCACCACGTCTTGCGTAAAGCTGGCGGCGTCCACAAAAAAGTTCAGGTACGGTCCGACGGCTTCGGCTCGAGCGACGCCTTTGGGCAGTTCGATTTTGCTTGCCAGGTCTGACGCGATTTGCACGGGGTTGGCGCGTAATGCTTTTGCCAGCAAGAACGGCAATGGCGTGCCGTAATCGCCTGGTTTGCCGCTCGGTGTATCTTGAATCACGATCTCGAGGTTTGAGGCTTCGGGGGGTAGAAGTTTCTCGAGGGCGGTTTTGAGTTGAGTCTTGAAGTCCTGCATGGCGCGAATCGTATCACACGGGATTGTGGGCTGGAGTTGACTCCCTCATGACACATTGCTTGAACACTAA
>JAYTKL010000500.1:0-6666 GCA_043730305.1 Deinococcales bacterium
GCCAGCGGCGCCAAAAATGGTGAGACCCTTGAGCAAATTGCCCAGAATCTAACGCCCGAATTGATCGGTCAGCATTTGTACACCGCCGGCATTCCAGACCCAGATTTTATCATTCGTACCAGCGGCGAAGTGCGTCTGGGCGGGTTTTTACTCTGGCAAAGCGCTTATAGCGAATACTATTTTTGTGACGCCTACTGGCCCGATTTTCGCCGCATCGATTTCTTACGCGCCCTTCGGGCGTATTCCGCTCGAGAAATCCGCCTTGGGCAGTAGGGGATGGTCTCAGACTATCCCCTACACCCCGATACGTTGTTAAGCGTTGATTGGGATTTTTTTTCGGGCAGTGCCGAACTCGTTTTCGATTCCCCTTTCTGGGGAACTCGAGACACCGATTTTGACCGACATGACGCTTGGAAGGCTCGAGCTTTAAAACGCGGTGGCAAGAGTTTTGAGGTTTTAAAAACTGATTTTCCGTTGTTTGGACAGCCGCTCGAGTTGCTGAAATTTGCGGGTCTCCCCTGTTATGCCAGCGTTTCGCACAGTGAGGCTTACGAACTCATTGAACGCCTTCGAATCTCGAGCGTGGTGAATTTAGATTCGCACCATGACTTGTTTTCCTCAAGCGGCGACCCGCAACGTATCCGCCCTGGAAATTGGGCTGGTCTGGCACTCGAGCACGGTTTGATTTCGAGCTACACTTGTATTTACCCTGACTGGCACGAGCATGTGCGGGTGACTGAAGGTTTTGATCTGAGTCGCACGAAACTCGAGCTACCAGCGCGTTTTCGTGGGGAATGGTCTGAGTCCATTCCTTACACCAAACCAATCTTGCAACGTGGAATGCCAAATCTCGAGCCAGCCGATGTCAGCGCGGTGCTTTTGGTGCAAAGCCCAGCTTGGAGCAATCCGCTTTACGATTCAGTGTTTTTCGAATTGTGCCAGGGTTTGAAAACCGAAATCATCTCACCGATTCTCGAGCGAGGTTTTACAGACATTTCCAAGACGCCCATGTGACATTCGCCAGACAGGGCAGGGTTAAACTGAGTCAATGCCTTGGATTTCTTTTGACCTTGATGGAACAATTTGTGACTGGCCATTCAACAAAGCTGTTTTTGTTCCAATGCGGGCGCACTTAGACCCGCACGTGCTTGAAGCCATGCGCCAAGAGTATTTCAATCGTTTGCGCTCGAGCAATCCGGTTCATGCTTTTGACTGGGACGGCATTCATGACTTGACCGCCACGCAGTACGGCTTGCCGGCTTTTGAACAGATTCTCGAGTTCGCAGCAAAAGTAGATTTCAAACCTGAATTGGTGTACGCCGACACGCAACCCGCGCTCGAGAAATTACGGGCAAAGGGTTGGAAGATCGCGTGTGGTACAAACGGTTACGCCAAATATCAGGGTTACGCGCTGACGCGTTTGGGCGTTCAAGCCGATGCCTTTATAGCGCCCGATACGGTCAATGCCTGCAAACCTCAAGCCGAATTTTTAAATCGGTTGCCAGAATTGACGGGCGATAAAGCCGCGCTCGAGGGTTTGATTCATGTTGGTGATTTGCTGACCCAGGACGTGCTGGCAGCCAACCGCGCTGGCGCGAAAGCCGCCTGGGTTTGGCGCGAAATGCCAGAATTCATGCGCCAGATTCCGGTGCTCGAGCGAAACCAAAATCATGGCGTTCAAGCCGCAATTCTCGAGCAAACCGAGTTTGAGTTTGTTCACAACGGCAAATTAGGCTCGAGTTACACGGATTTACCACCGCGTCCAGATTTTGTGGTGGCAGATTTGCTTGAGCTTGTCAGTGTGATTTGAAAATCAGTGAATACCAAAATGCTCTCGAATCGCTTGGCTGGAGTGAACTTGATCCTGCCGACTTTGCTCGAGACCCTGCTCGATCACTTCTCAAACATAAATTTGGTACATCAAATCTTTCCAAGTCCCATCATCAGGGAGGTTGTCAACCAATTGATGTGCGGTTTGTTTGATGTTCATGGTTTTAGTTTAGCCGCTCTACTGGGTTTGCACAACCGCCTCGTCAGCGTGAAGTAAAATTCGAGTTTAGCTTGGCATCAACTCGAGCACCACAAGTTCGGCGGGGCAGTTAAACCGCAATGGCAGTGCGCCGACACCCAAGCCCCTCGAGACAAAACCGGCGGCACTGCCACGCACAAAACCTTGTTGAAAGCGTTCGCCGTAACGGGAGACGTTAAACAAGGTCGGTAAACCAGGAATTCGGATTTGACCACCGTGCGTGTGTCCTGAAAGCGTCAAACCAATATTGGCAGGGACTTGTACCAGAATATCCGGATTGTGAGACAGTAATAATTTTGCCGCGTTTTTGGGTTGGTCGCGCAAGGTTCGCTCGAGGTTTGGTTCACCGTTCCAAAGGTCGTCAATGCCTGCCAGAAAGAAATCGTCACGGATTTTTACGCCGTCGTTCACCAAAACCCGAATACCGTGCTTCTCGAGGCGTTTGACCAAACCATGCACACTTTGGTTTTGGCTGACATACCAGTAATCGTGATTGCCTAAGGTCGCGTAAACACCCAGTGGTGCTGATAATTTGGAAAGCTCGAGCGCCACCGAATCCAGTGCCTCGTTCGAGATCACCCGGTCAACAATGTCGCCTGTTATCACGATCAAATCTGGTTTCTGGAGGTTGGTGGCGTTCACCCATTTTCGCACTTCGGGTTCAAACATATGGCGTCCAAAGTGCAAATCGGTGAGTTGCACCAGTTTTAAGGGTTTTTCAAGGTCTGGCATGAAAAATGTGTGCCTCGAGATGCCAAAAGTATGCGCCGAAGCCCAACTGTAACCCCCTAGCAAGAACGGCGCGGCAATCAGGCTCGAGAAAATGGTTTTGAGTGCTGTCCTGCGTTTCACGGCTCGAGTCTATAAAAAACCGCATGAGAACAAGCTCATGCGGTTACAATCGCCGAAATTCGACTTGGCTTTACGGGTACAAGCCGCGCAGCGCTCGAGCCTCCAAAACCCGTGTGCAAGCCGTGATAAATGTGGCGGTGCGCATACTTACCTTCTTGTCGGTGGCAACGTCCCAAATGCCTTTGAAGGCTTCGGTCATGATTTTCTCGAGGCGTTTGTTGATCTCGTCTTCGGTCCAGAAGAAACTCGAGAAATCTTGCACCCATTCAAAGTAGCTGACCGTCACACCGCCCGCGTTGGCGAGCACGTCTGGAATGATAATTGTGCCTTTTTCGGACAGAATATCATCGGCTTGCGGCGTGGTCGGACCATTCGCGCCCTCGACAATGATTTTGGCTTTGATTTTGTTGGCGTTGGAAGTCGTGATTTGCTTCTCGAGCGCGGCTGGAATCAAAAATTCGGTTTCGATTTCCCAGAAGTCTTTGGGGTCAATCACTTCCGCGTTCTTGTAACCTTCAATGCTGCCCGTTCTGGCAATGTGCTCGAGCACATCGTAGGGATTGATGCCGCTAGAATTATGAATCGTGCCGTTGACATCTTGAATCGCAATAATGGTCGCGCCGTGATCGTGAAAAATTCGGGCGCTGGCGTTTCCGACGTTACCAAAACCTTGCACAATCACCCTTGCACCCTCGAGTGGAAGGCTGATACGTTTTGCTGCCTCTGCCCCCGCCACGAAAACACCCCGTCCTGTCGCGTCACGTCGCCCCAGAGAGCCACCGAGGGCAATTGGCTTACCTGTGACCACACCCGTCGCCGTGCGCCCCTGATTCATGCTGTAGGTGTCCATCATCCAAGCCATAGTTAACTCGTTGGTGTTGACATCTGGTGCGGGAATATCCTTGTCGGGTCCGATCAGAATGTTGATTTCACTCGTGTAACGCCGTGTTAATTTCTCGATTTCATGAATCGAAAGCTTGCGCGGATCAACCCGAATGCCGCCCTTCGCGCCACCGTACGGTAGATTCACCGCCGCATTCTTGACCGTCATCCAAGCGGACAGCGCCATCACTTCAGACAGCGTGACATCCTGGTGATACCGCACGCCACCCTTGCCGGGACCTCTCGAGGTGTTGTGCTGAACCCGATAACCTTCAAAATGCGCAATGCTGCCGTCGTCAAGTTGAATCGGGCAGTCCACAATCAAAATGCGTTTCGGACGTTTCAGGGTTTCGACCCAGTACGCGAGTTTACCCAAGTACGGGGTCACGCGGTCTATTTGCTCGAGGTAAATTTCCCAAGGTCCAAGGTTGTCTTTTGCCAGGTACGACGGAACTTCATGTGTGTGCATTGTGACTCCTTAAAATCTCTGAACAAAGCCGCGAGCTGTGAGGTCAATCCGAACGTGATGCTCGAGAATCTCCAAGTCAAACATCAAAGCCAATTGCTATTCGCTTCCCTACGGATACAACCCGCGCAAACTCGTGCTCTCATTGATCCTCGAGATTGCCAGCACGTAAGCGGCAGTTCGCAGGTCAGTCTTTTTATCAATCGCAACCGCGTAAATTTCGTTTAACGCCCGATCAATATGCTTTTCGAGGTTGGCGTTGATTTCCTCCAAACTCCAGTAAAAATTGTTGAAATCTTGCACCCATTCGTAATAACTGACCGTGACTCCGCCAGCGTTGGCGAGCACGTCTGGAATCACGGTTCTGCCTTCCTCACGCAAGATCAAATCCGCCTCTCGAGTCACCGGATGGTTCGCGCCCTCAGCGATGATTCTGGCTTCGACCCGACCAGCGTTGCTCGCATGAATCGAACCTTCCCGAGCACTTGGCACAAGAATGTCCACGGGAAGGGTAAAAACACTGTCCCGATCAATTTTTTTAGCGTCTGCAAAATGTTGTACCGAACCAGTCTCGAACTTGTGGGCAATCAGTGCGCGAATGTCCAGCCCGTCATGGCGGTAAATTGCGCCCGAACTGTCAGACACCGCCACGACCCGCACACCGCGCTCGAGCATTCCAAGTGCGGCGTAACTGCCAACCACACCAAAACCTTGCACGGCAGCGCTCGAGTTTGCCAGATCAATGTTTTCGCGTTCGGCGACACCAAAAATACTGTTGGCAACGCCGCGACCTGGGGCTTCGAGCCGTCCAAGGCTGCCGCCCATACTGACGGGTTTGCCCGTAACGACACCCATGCTGGTCGTGCCTTTGTTTTGGCTATAGGTGTCCATGATCCATGCCATCGTTTGCTCGTCTGTACCAGTATCAGGGGCAGGAATGTCTTTGTCTGGACCGATCAGATCAATGAGTTCGCTGGTGTAACGCCGTGTCATGCGCTCGAGTTCGTCGCGGGACAGCGATTTGGGGTCAACATCAATCCCGCCTTTTGCACCGCCAAACGGCAAGCTCATGACCGCACATTTGATCGTCATGCTGGCGGCAAGCCCGCGCATTTCATCAAGGTTTAATCCAGCGCGGTAGCGAATGCCACCTTTGGCTGGACCCCTCGAGATGCTGTGCTGCACTCGGTAGCCAGTAAAAAATCTGACGCTGTTGTCATCCATTCGTACTGGAACGCTGACCGTGACCATGCGTTTTGGGTGACGTAAATACTCGAGGGTTTCGCTGGTGGCGTTCAAATACGGCAGCGTAGCCTCAATTTGCTCGAGGAATGCGTGCCAGAGGTTGAGTTGCTGGTCTGGTGGCGAGGAATTGATGTTTTCGGGTTTTGTCATGCGCCTTCCTCCAAGAAACTGTGCTGAACAATGGACACAATATTCGAGTCTCGAGACTAAGACTCGAGTGTGAAATCTTTGAACAGTTGTTGCGTGTTGCAGTATACAACTCCCGAACGTTCGTTTGTTTTAAGACGGTGATGAGCAATCTCGCGTTAAACTTCTGAAACCGTAGTAGTGCGTCCAGCTTATTGTGGTAGGTATCTCGAGCTTTAAAACGTGTGCTGCATGAAAATCTTACCCACAAAATTAAGGCACGCGCCCGTAGGGTGCGCCTCGCGCACCAGGAATACGTTATCGAAGGTGCGCACGGCGCACCCTACGTTGATTTTGCCCTTTGCTCTACGCCCTTCAACATTTCGCGCTAAACTCGAGTTATGCAAAAAGTCTTGGCTGGCACACTGGCAGATTTCCCGATTGGCACGCAAAAAATTGTCGAACTCGAGGATGATTACGTTTTGCTGGTGCATTCGATTTCGGGATTTTGGGCAATCGAAGACCGTTGCTCGCACGACGACAATGAGTTGTTTGGCGGCGAAGTGACCGACAACATCATCAAATGCCCGCGCCACGGGGCAAAATTTGACCTGGCGACCGGCAAAGCACTCTGTCTTCCGGCGGTAAAAGCCATCAAATCGTTTGCGGTTAGCCTCGAGCCTGACGGTATTTACGTGCTGTCGCCAGAGTAAAAAAGTCGTGCTGGACAGTGTTAATTTAAATTACGGTTTGGGCTGAATCGAGTAAATTCTCATTTTGTACAAGGTTTCACAAAGCTCGCACCTGACGTGACGGAACGTACACGATTCAAGGTTCATATCGGCTGTGAAGGGGTTTTTTACATTACACGAACAACGCTCCCGTGTCAATCGGGCTTAATTCAACCCTAGAGGAGTTGACAAATTAGGTATCCACGTATCAAAGTATTGTTTGGAGGTAACAAAATGGCAGATCGTATGGGCAAGGCTCACTTGGTGCAAGAAGTCTCCGCAAAAGCTGGCGTAACCCGCAAAGCCTCAGGCAATGCAGTTGACGCAATGATTGC
>JAYTKL010000501.1:0-5336 GCA_043730305.1 Deinococcales bacterium
CTCGAGCATGAGCGCCAAACCAGGTTTTCTCGAGTTTTTGCCCGCCCTGTTGGGTTCGTTCGCGGCGTTTAGTTTTATCACCTTCATGCACATGTACAATTGGGGGCTAACCAGTTTACCCACCTCCAAAACGTTCATGGATCGCATCTCTTATGGCAGTGACCACTTTATCGAATACTTGCACCGCGAGGCGGCAGGTGGAATTTTGTTCTCGAATGTCATTTTGGTCGGTGTGGCGTTGTTATTACTGCGCAGATGGCAGACGCCTTTTGGTACGTTTACCATCATTTACGGCGTCAATACCACCATGATGAGTTACATGCTTGGTGGTTCGACCAGCGGCAACATTGCGCCCATGATCGCAGGCTTTGGCGCTGGCATCATTGCCGATGCGCTGGTACTGGTGTTGCAGCCCAATCCAACTCGAGTTTTTGAATGGCGACTTTTTGCGGCGCTCGTTCCGTTGGTCACTTGGAGTTTGCACTTTATGACGGTGCAATTCTTGTCTGACGGTGGTATTGGACTCAACCGCGAATTCTGGACGGGGATTATTGTTATGAGCGCCCTGTCTGGGTTGGTTTTGAGTGTGCTCTCCGTGCCAGGAAATACACTGCCGAATTCGTCTGACGCTTAATACCTTTACTTTTGGAACGACAACACCTTGAGCAAAACTCAAGGTGTTTTTGAATCTGGACTTGACAACAAACCTGTTTGTATTGCAAACTAACATATATATACAAACCAGTTTGAGAAGGAGAAAAAATATGATCAATCACGGCAACATAGACCGCCTCGAAACCCTGCGTCAAGAAGCAAAAACTTACGCCCAACTCGAGGGTAAACACCATCAAGACCGCGCTGCATTAACCCAAGCATTCAAACTAATTCTCGAGGTTTGTCAAAGCTGGACGATTGACGAACTTCCCTTACTTGTCCACACACAAAGGAAAACATCATGAATACTTCAATGCCGACTGCCGCGCATCTCGAGAAACTTCAAAACTTGACCCAAAATTACGCGCAGTTCTCGAGAAGCCGTGCTGGACTGGCGTATTTGGTTTTGGCTTTTTTGTTGCCTTTAAACTTCCTTCTGGCTCGTAACCTGCCATTGAACGCCTCAAGTGCCTTGCTGGGAGGTTTAATTTGTGTCGCCAGTATCAGTCTCTGGTTGGTGTTGCGCTGGAAAATTGTTGAAATGTTGTACCAGAAATTTGGTGTTGCTCGAGCGGCAATGCCTTTATTGAATAAAGAATACCTTTTTGGAATGATAACGGGCATCATTCTTGGCGCAATCTTCTTTTGGGTGTTGTCAATCACGACAGAATTTCATTTTCCCGAAACATTTTTGTTAACAGTGCCAGCACTTTTGATTGCCATTGTCTCAGGTCTTAGGGAAATCAGAAATGGCGGGATATTGACAGGTCTTGCGGTTGTGGTCTGCGGTGGATTTGTTGGCGGAGGAATCAATTCAAATGCAGAAAATTTGACTCAATTTCAACGTGTCTTACCTTTGATTTTGCTGGTCGCCATTCCTGCTGGTTTCATCATTTCAGCAATTCGTGAACACCTCCAATTCAAAAATCTAGAATCCGGACTCGATTCACTGAAAAAGAATCAACCATGAGCGAGACCATCAACCCAGAAATGCAAACACTGCTCGAGTTAGATCGTGTGATTCACGAACCCGCACGCTTGGTCATTTTGACCGTGTGCGCCAGTGCCGAAGAAGTTGAGTTTAAATTTTTGGAAACCACCACTGGTTTAAGCAAAGGCAACCTTTCGAGCCATATCAGCAAGCTCGAGCAAGTAGGCTACTTGGAAGTTTTTAAAGCATTCCGCAATAAAATGCCAGTAACCAGTTTTAGGATCACCAAGACTGGTCGTGATGCCTTAGCAGCGTATTGGACTGCGTTGCGTGGCTTGATTCCAAATGGTTCTTGAAAGCATAAATCTTTAAACTCGAGCCTTAAAAAAGTCCATCACAATTTTGGCAGTAAAAATCAAAGCCAGCAGCCAAACCACAATCATAAATGCCGCCGCGACATAACTGACAGGTTTGGATTCGGCGCCTGACGCCTGAACTCGAGCCTCCTCGAGCACGTGCTTTGGCACAAGTTTTAACACCAACCAAATGCCAGCAGGCACAAGAATCAGATCGTCCAACAAGCCCAGAAACGGTATCGCATCTGGAATCAAATCAAACGGTGAGAGTGCATAACCCACCACCACAAACGCCAAACCTCGAGCGTACCAAGGCGTGCGAATATCTCGAGCCACAAAATAAAGCGTCATGACCTCGCGCTTGAGGCGTTTGGCAGCCATTTTCAGTTGCTCGAGCATTGGTGTTAAGCGTCGCCAAGCAGTGCATCGACAAATTCTTTGGCATCGAACGGTTGCAGGTCGTCACTGCTTTCGCCCACACCAATAAATTTGAGCGGCACACCAAGTTCGCGCACGATAGGCACGACAATGCCGCCTTTGGCAGTGCCGTCCAGTTTGGTCACGATCACGCCCGTCAAACCCACGGCTTCATGAAACTTTTTGGCTTGCTCGAGACCGTTTTGTCCCGTGACCGCATCGAGCACCAACCAGATTTCGGCAGGTTCTTTGGGGTCGGCTTTGGTGATGGTGCGTT
This sequence comes from Deinococcales bacterium, assembly GCA_043730305.1. Lineage (GTDB taxonomy): Bacteria > Deinococcota > Deinococci > Deinococcales > JAAFIG01 > JANXTZ01. Next base: position 2,636 of record JAYTKL010000501.1, read on the forward strand.
TGACCTTTTTGAGTTCTTCCATCAGGTTGTGTTTGGTGTGCAAGCGCCCTGCGGTGTCCACAAACAACAAATCTGTCCCTCGAGCCAGCCTCGCAGCGGCGGCATCGAACGCCACAGCCGCCGGGTCGCTGCCATCTGCGCCTTGCACCACAGAAATGCCCAGGCGTTCGCCCCACACGCCCAACTGAGCGCTAGCCGCCGCCCTAAAAGTATCGCCCGCCGCGAACATCACAGTTTTGCCAGCATTTTGGTAATACTGCCCGAGTTTGGCTATGGTGGTGGTTTTGCCCACGCCGTTCACGCCGATCATCAAAATGACTTGTCCCTTCGGCTCGAGCAAGGACTTTTTGGCATCGGGCGTGAACCCTGCCGAACGCAATTTCGCCCTGAATTTATCAGGCTCGAGCTGCTGGGTTAACGCCTGCGCCAGCGCGTCGCGTAAGTCTTTCTTGCCAGTTTCACGCATTTGGGCTTTGACATCCTCGAGAATGTCCTTGGCTGCCGCAGCGCCGACATCCGCACCAATCAATGCAAACTCGAGGTCTTCGAGCGAGTATTCTTGTCTGCCTTGGGCTAGCTCGGTGATGTCCACACCGAGTGGACCCGCCACTTGGTTCAGGGCGGCACGGGTTTTTGAAAGTCCTTGTTTTAATCTTTGAAACCAACTCATCGTGTTGCTCCTGATGATTACCTTAACCCAGGTTTAAACTCGGGTGCTAAAATTGATTGTATCGAGGAGGTATCTATGACCATTGCAACTCGAGCGACCATTGATGACTTGATGAACGTTAAAAGTAAAGCTGAACTGATTGAAGGAGAGATTGTTTTTATGGCACCCACAGGAGATTTTCCAAGTTCAGCAGGAGGCGCAGTCTACTCGAGCTTACGAGAATATGCTCGTAAAACGGGTTTGGGACGTGCTTACACTGACAATGTTGGTTACGTCGTGCGCCTTCCTCATCGTGAATCGTTCAGTCCAGATTCTTCATTTCATGTAGGAGAACGTAGCGGAATGCGGTTTCTCGAGGGTGCTCCTGTTTTTGCAGTTGAGGTTCGCAGCGAAAACGATTATGGTGACACAGCCGAACGCAACATGGCGCAAAAACGAGCCGATTATTTCGCTTGCGGCACTTTGGTGGTTTGGGATGTGGATTTGCTCGGAATGGACGTGATTCGTTCGTACCGTGCCGATGCGCCGTATTCACCAAAGGTTTTCAAAAAAGATGAACTTGCCAAAGCCGAACCTGCTCTGCCCGATTGGACTTTTGCGGTTAACGAATTATTTGAGTAAAACCTCGAGCGACTCGAACATTTCATGTGTCTTCCATCCTTGACATTTAAGGTTTACAATCGGAAAAGCGCAATCAAAGCGCGGGAGGTTTTCATGGGTATGTTTGACGGTATTTTGGGTGGCGTTCTCGGTGCAGGTGCGGTGGCTTTGGTGACAAAGTACATCAACGAGCACGGCGGTTTGCAGGGTGTGGTTGAGCAATTTCAAAAACAAGGTTTGGGTGGCACGATCAACTCTTGGATTGGTACGGGCGAGAACGAACCTGTGACGCCTGAGCAAATCACCAAAACCGTTGGCGCTGAAAAGATTAACGAAATGGCGAAAGATGCGGGTGTCGAACCTGCGGTGTTGGCGGGTCAACTGGCTCAACATCTTCCCACCGCCATTGATAAAGTTACACCAGACGGTAAATTGCCCGATGTTGCGGCTACCGTCGCAAATGCAATTCCAGCAGCGCCAAAAGTTTAAGTTTCTCGAGAATCAAAAAAAGCCCCATTGTTGGGGTTTTTTTGTGGTCTGATTTTGATTGCTCAAGTTTTACGGTACTTGTCGGTGAATTCGTTCCAAGCATTTAACTTTACCCAAAACGCTCAAGACCTCAAACATGCCAGGACTCTCCAGCCTGCCCGTGAGCGCCGCCCGAAGTGGCTGCATGACCGCGCCGAGTTTTGCGCCAGAGTTTTCGGCGTAACCCTTGAAAATAGGCTCGAGTGTCGCTTGATCCCAATTGCTGGCTGCCTCGAGTTGTGGCAGCAATGCCCGAAGGTGTTCGCGTCCCTCTTGGAGTTTTAAAGCGGCTTTCTCCTCGAGTTCGATGTCTTTAAAAAAGTACGCGACTTTTTGAGGCAACTCACTCAGCAAATTAAAACGTTCACGCAAAATCTGCACCACGCTCGAGACGTACTCATGATCTGAAACATCAAAACCAGCCGAAACCAGAAACGGTTTTGCGCGTTCAGTCAAAGTCTCGAGCGAAAGAACTTCACGAATGTACTTGCCATTCAGCCAGGTCAGCTTCTCGAAATCGAAAACGCTGCCACCCAAGCTAACCCGATCCCAAGAAAAATGTTCGATCATGTCGGACACACTAAAGATCTCGTTGCCAGTTGGCATGGTCCAACCCATCATGCCCAGGTAATTTAAGAGCGCCTCGGGAATCAAACCTTTGGCTTTGTACGAGTCCACGCTGACATCGCCTTTGCGTTTGGAAAGTTTGGTTTTGTCGGCGTTTAGCAGCCAAGGTGTGTGAATCCATTCGGGTTGCGTCCAACCAAAAGCTTCAAAAATGAGAATATGAATTGGCGTGCTGACCAACCACTCCTCAGCCCGAATCACATGCGTGATGCCCATGTCGTGATCGTCGCACATGGCTGCCAAATGATAGGTTGGCAAACCATCGGCTTTCAAGAT
>JAYTKL010000502.1:0-1725 GCA_043730305.1 Deinococcales bacterium
CGCAATGCCGGTAAAGATTAGGGCAATTGCCAATAAACGCAACAAGAACGTGACCTTCACGTGCATCAAACTGGTGGCGTAACCTGCGGGAAGGCTGCCAATGGCAAGCAGCGCAACCGTTTTCCAATCAATCGTGCCGCTTAAATGATGCCGCCATGACGCACCCATTTTGGTGATGCTAGCGGTAATCAAATCCGTACCGATGAGAACGGGTGTTGGCAGTCCAAGCAGCAACAACGCGGGGGTCAGCAAACTGCCGCCACCAAGTCCGGTCGTGCCGATCAAAAAACCTGTGACCGCGCCAAGAACAACCAGTACAGACGGCTCGATCATGTTCGTGCCTCGAGGTACGCGGCACGCAAGACCTCAGCCACTTCCTTGCGGGTGAATTCGACTGGTAATTCTTCGCCAGCCGTTAATTTCTCGCGGACTTTTGTGCCAGACAAAACAAGGTGATGGCTGGCGTCGTGTGGGCAGGTGCGGCTCGAGACCAGCGAACCGCAAGTGCGGCAGTAGAAGGTGTGCTCGAATTTGATAATTTCGATGCCAAGTTCTTCTTTGCTGTAAGTATTAAAAATTTCTTGGGCATCGTATGTGCCGTAGTACGTGCCAACGCCCGCGTGGTCACGTCCGACAATAAAATGGGTGCAGCCGTAATTGCGGCGACTGATGGCGTGCAAAATGGCTTCCCTGGGTCCGGCATAACGCATCGCGGCGGGATACACGCCGAACAAAACGCGTGAGGCTGGATAATAACTCTCGAGCAGCACCTCGTAAGCTTTGACTCGAGTGGCGGCGGGAACATCGTCCGATTTGGTGCTGCCCACAAGCGGGTTCAAGAACAACCCGTCAATCGTCTCGAGCGCGACCTTGTGCAAATACTCGTGCGCACGGTGAATCGGGTTGCGGGTTTGGAATGCCACCACGGTCTTCCAACCTTTTTTGGCAAACTGCTCTCGGGTCTCGAGCGGGGTGTAATGGTGCTCTGGGTAATCGCCTCGAGAAACTTCAAACAACGTGATGTCACCCGCCAAGTTCACCTCGTCTTGCTCGAGCAACGCCGCCACTCCAGGGTGTTTTTCGTCCGTGGTGCGATAAACCTCAAACGCCTCTTTTTGCTTGTCTGGCGTGTACTGTTCAGACACCTCGAGCAAACCAACGGGCGCGTTACGGTAATTGAGTAAGATTTTCCCTGTCAATGTTTTTGCCGCTTCGCTCGAGACGCCCAAGGTAATCGGGATGCTCCACGGTAAACCACTCGCAAGGCGCAGATTCTCGACGATGCTGGCATGGTCTTTTGACCCGACAAAACCCGTCAGCGGCGAGTACACACCTGTCGCAATCAACTCGAGGTCGGCGTAATTGCGATCACTTAACTCGAGGGTTGGGAGGTGCGCGAAATCTTTTGGGTCAAGGTTTTTGACGCGGTTAATCAATGTGCCGCCAAGTGGTGAGATCAGGCTGTTCTCGAGGGTTGTGGTTTCTAAGGTCAAGGTCATGGGTTTCCTTTTTTGATTGGGGTGGGCTGGATTCTCTGCCCTCATTCCAACATCAGGAGAAGGGAGTTTTATTTTCTTGTGGTGTGGCGGCGGTATTGGTTTTTTGATGTAGGGGCGCTGCTTCTTGATCATACATTCCAACTAATTCACGAAATACTGTCATTCACGTCTTCCCTGCATATCGTGCCTTACGTACTAAAATCAGATTTGAACTTAAATCACGATA
>JAYTKL010000503.1:0-12904 GCA_043730305.1 Deinococcales bacterium
GAACGTCGGCACTCGAGCCTTAGCTTCTTAGCACCAACGGTGTTTGAGGAGAAATATGACTCTCGGAACTCCAAGTCCACAAACTCTTGACATTTCAAGGTGCGTTTTAAGGTTAAGAAGCGAGAGAGGGTGACGAGCCTCGGCGAGCGCCCCAAGCCCGAAGCGACCCAGCCCGTTAGGTGCATCTTTAGGGTCAAGACAGGTGCTGTTGTAAGGGGCAAGAAGTTGGGTGAGAGCTTCCGGTGAGTGTCAGTGTATTGATTTTGTATTACGCTCATCACCTCGAGATTTACTGTGGAATCAAACCAAAAGTCACAAACAGCAAGTAAAAGTTTAAACCAATAATCAAACTGGCGATGCCCCAACCGAGCAGCGTAGTGATTTTATGATTCACAAAATCGCCCATGATGTTCTTGTTCGCCGTGAACATCAACAGTGGAATCAACGCAAACGGAATGCCGAAGCTTAAAACCACTTGCGAGAGCACGAGTGTATTGGTCGGGTTTAAACCTGCCAGAATCACGGCAAAGGCGGGCAGCATGGTGATCGAACGGCGTAACCACAAGGGAATTCTGAAGCCAACAAAACCTTGCATGATCACTTGCCCGCTCATCGTGCCAACCGCGCTCGAGCTTAAACCGCTGGCTAGGAGCGCGATACCAAAGGCGATGGCTGCCCCGCCGCCGAGCAGTGGCGTCAGGGTTTTGTAAGCTTCGGTCAGTTCGGTGATGGGTTTGTTGGTCGTAAAAAACGTGGCGGCGGCGGCAATCAACATGCTCATGTTGATCAGCATGGCGATGCTCATGGCAAGGCTCACGTCGATGTTGTTGAATTTTAATAGGCGTTTGGTTTGGGCTTTGTTTTCGGTGGGAATGCGGTTTTGGGTCAAGGCGCTGTGCAAGTAAATCACGTGAGGCATCACGGTTGCGCCAATAATGCCGACGGCAAGATACAAGCTGTCAGCGCCCGCAAATTTGGGTATAAATCCACCCAGCACCTCGAGACCTGGGCGGCTGAGGGCAACTTGCACCACGTAAGCCCCTGCAATCACGGTCACGAAGGCGGTGATTGCAATTTCGATGGGTCTGAAACCCCTGGCTTGCAAGCCTAAAAGTGCAAAGGTCACGATACCGGTTAAAACTGCTCCAGCCCAGAGTGGTAGTCCAAACAACAGGGTAAACGCGAGGCTTGCGCCGAGGAATTCGGCAAGGTCGGTTGCCATGGCGACCAGTTCGGCTTGTGCCCAGTAAAACCAGACGAGTTTTTTGGGGAATCGTTCGCGGATCATTTCGGGCAGGTTTTTGCCTGTGACAATGCCAAGTTTGGCGGACAGGCTTTGGATTAACATTGCCATCAAACTGGCAAGCAGAATGACCCACAGCAGCATGTAACCGTATTTTGCGCCGCCACTGATGTTGGTGGCAAAATTGCCTGGATCCATGTAAGCGACACTGGCAACGAAGGCGGGTCCTAAAAATGGGGTCAGGCGCCGCCAGCCTGTGCGGGTGCTTTTTTTGGTCAGAATCTCGAGGGCTTGTTCGTTTTGTTCACGGTCGAATTCGCCGTGGGTTGTGGTTTGAGCCTCTGTTATCACGATTGCACTTGCCTTTCTTCGGTGACAAATAATTTTTGGGCGGCATCAAGTGACAGCGTGTGAATTGCCACGCCGTCCACCTCGAGTGTCAGCGTTCCTGCGGGAATACTGATCTCGAGAATCTTGATTTTTGCGCCTGGGGTTAATCCCAATAGGGCGATGTGTTTGACAAATTCTGGACTGTGCTCGCGGATGCGTCCAATGGTGGCATGTTCGCCTTTGAGCATTTGCGCCAGGGGTCTGGAGGCAGATTCTGGAATCTTGCCGTCTAGCGTTGGGATGGGGTCGCCGTGCGGGTCGTGGGTCGGGTGTCCGAGCAATGCCGAAATGCGGGCTTCAAAGTCTTCAGAAATATGATGCTCGAGCCGTTCGGCTTCGGCGTGAACGTCTTCGAGGGCGTAACCGAGGGCTTGGTGCAGGTAGGTCTCGAGCAGTCGGTGATGGCGGATCAACTCGAGTGCGATTTTTTGTCCAGATTCGGTCAGGGTCGCGCCTTGGTATTTTTCATGGGCTACCAGCCCAAGTTCGGCAAGTTTTTTGAGCATTCCGCTGACGCTTGGGGCGCTGATCTCGAGCGCGTCTGCCAGGGCTTGGGTGCTGACTTTTCCAGTTTGACTTAAGGTGTGAATTTGCTTTAAATAATCTTCAATTTGGGGTGACAAAAGTTCTCTCATACTAAACCTCTGTTTATAGTTTAGGCATACCTAATCTTTTTGTCAAGTTGTAACCTGAGTCATGCGTCAAGCCCTGACCAAACTCGAGCTTCAAATTTTGCATAACGAAACCCTCGAGCTGCCAGAATTGAAGGCTGGCTGGCTCGAGCGTCTAAAAGGCTTGCAAAGTATTGCCCAAGGTCACGACCTGAACGCCATCAGCCATTTCTTACGTTCGCTTGAGGGTTTCCCAAACGCCTCCCTCGAGCGAGCCATTTCCGAACGCTGCTACGGGCTGGCACTGATTCGGGTGCAACGCGAAGTCGAAGGCACATTCGCCCTCGAACGCAGCGACCCGATTCTCGAACAGCACGGTGTTGAATTGTTTGAGCTGGAATGATTTCAACTTCGCAAGACTTCAAGCTGACTCAAACCAGAACTGGGCAGCACTAAACTCGAGATTCGTTCTTGAACTTTGTGCGGCACGCCGTACTCTGCCAGCAAATCCAAATACGGCACGGCATCAAACGCCTCTGGGCAGAACACGCCCGCACCGCGCCAAGACCCATTATGGATTAACTCGAGCGCAATCGCAGGGTTCATGGCGGTCTGCCACACGACAGCCTGACAGCCGTACTCGCGCATGGTCGTGGCATTGTCGATGATGTGATACAGGTACGTCTCTCGAGATAGCCCGTCCTTGCCAACGCCCTTCACCCAAGTTCCAGCGCAGGTTTTGCCGTGCATTCTGTCGCCCAGTTTGGCAGGGTCGGGCAGGGCTGCCGCCACCAAATCCCTGGGACTGATGTCGCTGTTTCCAACCCGAATTTTTTTGGTCGAATCAAGCCCAAGCTTGTGCAAGGTTTTTAAGACATCAATAAACTCGTCACCCAGACCGTACTTGAACGTCACGCGACCAACATCAATGTGGCGCGGAATAAACAAGACCTCCTCGTGCTCGACATTCACGCATTGCAACTCGCCAATGCCTTCGGGAAACATGAACATTTCGGGTTCGCTGAATGGCTCGGTGGTGAACCAACCACGTTCACGCTCGTACAAAATTGGTGGATTGAGGCATTCTTCAATCGTGGTCCAGATGTTAAACGTCGGCGCGAACGCATAACCTTCAACCACCAGATCGCTGCCGTCACGAACGCCAATCTCATCGATGCTCGAGAACAGGTGGTCGTTGGCAAAACGCGCAAACACGTCGCTCAAGCCAGGTTCGACACCCATGCCCGTTAATGCCAGAACGCCGCGTTCCTGCCACGCCTGGTGCTGTGCAAACTGATCTACACCCAAGGTCACACCCATTTTGGAGTACGGTTCGGTTGGGTGCAGTTCAGACAAATTGCAAGCCGTGTCCAAATAGGTGCAACCCGTCTCGAACGCCGCCGCGAAAATCGGCGGGTTGAACAACGGCGCACACAGATTGACAATCGCATCGGCTTTGTACTTTCGCGCCAAGCTTGCCACACTCTCCTGACTGCTGGCATCCACGGTTTGGGCAACAATATTGACCCCAGCATTTGCCGCATGACGCGCCACCGCCTCGGCTTTTGAAAGGTTGACATCGGCAACAATCAAATCCGTGACAAAATTTCTTCGCGCCACAATCGCGGCAAACGCACCACCAACACCACCCGCACCAATCAATAAAATACGCATCAAAACACTCTCCTCGAGTGTGGACATTGCCGCTCGACCTTGTGAGGAATGGCTGAACCGCGTTTTGCGGCTCGAGTTGTGGAACATGACAGGCTCGAGGTCTTCACGCTCGAGGGATTCTGCTGTTCGGTTTTTTGCAAGCTTAGAAAAATTTAAAAGCTTGCGGTTTTTCACTTCCCTTCAATTGCTGTTTCTTCCAAATTTATTGTGCCTAAAATAAACGGTTTCACTGCAAAAGTAATTAAAGTTTAAACCATAGGGTTAAATGCTGTCAAACACAGCTTACAATGAATTTAATGATTGTTAAAACTTGACAATCAAGAATCAAATTCTGACTTTTAACATTAAAACCCGTTTTAAGCTCGAGCTTAACGGCAGAAATTAACTCGGGTGAAGCTTGGGTTTTTTAAGGATTTAAACAATTGGAAAAGCGAATTCAACCAAAGCTTGATTGTTCGGAATTTGGAAATTTTGCCAAACTGGATGCGATACAAAACTCGAGAATTTGAAACTTGGATCAGAAAATCACCCAATTTTTGGCTGTATGACGCTTGTATTGTCGTTTGCGTAAGTGAACAGCACAAATCTTGTGACCCCAAACACAACACGAAAAAATCAAAATGCCCTATACTTTCCTCATGACGCAAGTCCTGCAACGAGCATCAGAACCGTTCACACCGCACTTGTTCACCGTTGCGGAATTTGAACGCATGTTCTTCGCCGGTGTTTTTGCAACCGACACTCGAGCAGAACTTCTCGAGGGAAAAGTGGTGATCCTTACGCCTCAAAACCCACCACACAAGTACGCCCTTGCCAATTACGTGGACATATTGCCCGACGTTTACGGCAAACGTATCATCCAAATGCCACAAATGCCCCTCGATGTTCACCTCGAGCACTACCAACCAGAACCAGATTTGGCAATTTTAAAACCACCCAAAGAACAGTACAAAAACCGTAAAAATCAAGCCGAAGATGTGCTGTGGTTGATCGAAGTCAGTGATGCGACCCTCGAGACAGACCGCACGGTTAAACTACCGATTTATGCGGCGTGTGGCATTCCAGAATATTGGATTCATGATGTGAACACGGGACAACTCGAGGTGTACACAGACCCGAACAAAGACTTAAAACGGTACGGGCATTTGGCAACCTACAAGCCAGGTGAAAAAGTGACACCGCAAGCGTTTGCGAACGAATCGCTTGAGTGGTGGTAAGAAGCTGTTTTGCCCTGTGAGGTTGATTTATCGCTCGAGAGTGATAAACCAGCAACAAAGGACGCTCGAGGTTAAAAACTTGGATCAAAAAATTGCCCAGTTTTTGGCTGGGTGAAGCTCGAGGATTTGGTGGGCGTCCGGGAAAGAATTAAAATAAATCTGGGTACAATACCTGATTTTCACACAAAATCGAAATATTGAGAAACAACTAGAGATCTTAGCTTGGATGTTAAACACTAAGAGAATAGTTGGATAAACTATTCATTCTGATTTTTCTTATAAAGATTACCAAGAATTTATTTTGAAAAGTCTTCCTTGCTCATTTTCATCGTGAAGTATTAGTATGACTTCAGATGAATCAAAGACTGAACTCATGCTCGCTTCTCGAGTTGGTAGATCGGTATCAATTGTAGTGATAATTGATTGAATACCATATTGTACATAGGTTCTTAACACAGAGATTAAGTTTTTCTTTTTACGATCATCCAGAGATTCAAAAACACCATCATGGTATACAAATCGGGGAAATCGAGTATCCATATGTGCTCTTAAGACAGATAAATCAAAAGCAATACATAAAAGTTTGCGATAAGTAAATCCTTTATCGGCGCTTGTTGTATTTCCAGAACTATCAAGGATTTCAGCTTTAAATTCAAGATGTCCATGTTGATTTGGAGATACACTTAAAAGTGCTTTTCGATCAATGACTTCTTCAACAATTTCACTAAAATATAAACGAATAGATGAAAAAAGGCTTTTAGTGTCACCACTTTGCTTTTCCACATCATTTTCTATTTGTGTTTGAAGATTTCCACGTTCTTCAATTAAACTGCGAATTTCGGTACGCAATTCTTGTAAGCGATGGAGAAAATCTCGTTGACGATCTAGTGAAATAATATCAGCTTTTATATCTGTTAAATCATCAGAAGTTTGTTTATACTTTTCAAAAATATCTGTGTTACTTAAAAATGATAATGTCTCCGAACGTTCTCTGCCTAAATTATCAAGATTAAAGTTTAAGATTTTTAGTTCTGTCTCAACTTCATTAAACTCCGCTTGTAAATACATACGCCTTTCGTCGGTAATTGATCGATTAAAAGCTATCAACTGTTCAAAATCTTTTTTGATTTGCCCTTCAAATAATATACCAGCTTCTTTAAATAATCGTTGCGCCTCATCGGGATTGAATAAAATTTGATCATCCTGAAGTGATGAAAGAATTTTTTTTCGATTTTGATTTAACGAATAACGACGATTATTAAGTGCTGCAATATCGATATCAATATTATCAACTAGGCGTTTAGTTTGTTCTAAATCTTCTATTCTAAAATCAAAAGCGTTTAGCAATTTCTGTTTTTTGTCAACATCTTGTCGCTTAAGTAATAACATACCATCAATTTTGCTAACATCTTCAATGGAGCCGCCTAATTCATTTTTAATATTTTTTTCTATGTTTGACTTTTCTTTAATTTCTGCTTCTTTTGCATAATGCGAGCTAATGAGTTGAGCATTAAAGCCCAAGACGTGAGCTACGAAAGGTTTCCAATCTGAATGCTCACTAGCAAATTTCCCTAATTGAAATACATCTTTGAAATCACTTTGAGAGCGTAACTGATATCCTAATCCTTTACGATACAACCAAGGCTCTAAGCCGTGCCAATCTAGAATTGTATTGAGTAAATCTTTTGCACGTTTGAACGGCATTTCCCAATGATCCCAATCTGATATTTGTAATAAAGAAAAATCTTGGTGTCTTTTATCATGTCTTTTGAAGCTAATCTTAGTTTTATTTTCAACACTACGACGCACAGTCAGAAAAGATATTTCTGATAGCTCGATTTCTAAAAAAAATACGAATTTTTTAAAAATTTCATAGTGTTTGAGTAAAAAAAATCCTTGATCTATAGTAGATAAAAATCCAAAATCAATAAGTCTCCCTAAAGTTGTTTTGCCCAAATTATGGGTATCTTTATTACGATTTTCTGGTAATCTGATTTCCGCCAAAATTACATTAAGACCTTGTGTAAAATTCACAGGCTCAAATAGCTCTGATTTATTAGAGTAAAATTTAGACAGTTTCATTAGAACCTAAATATTCTATAGAATCTGTATTGCGATGATATTCGATCAAGCCCAGTATATATAAAAAATTAAGCGTTGGTAAAAAAAGAATCTCGCCACCAATAATCATTTCTCTTGCATACTTACGTAATTTGGAATAATCACGAATTCGGTTTATTTTTAAATAATTAAGTAGTAATAGCGCTAAATTCATGATAGTACGATCAGGGTGAGAGTGTTTTGTTGGTCGTAGCATTATTTACCTCCCCTATATCACAATGCCAGTACATATAGAAAAGCATAATACGAGTTAAACGTTTATTTGCTGACTGTCGAAGTATAGGATCTCGATTGAATAGTAAAACCGCTAAATATTCCATCACATTATCAAAAGTTTGATAATCTTTTCGCTTTGAGATAATTTTAAGTTGAAATTCATCAACTACTGATTCATATAGTTGCATTAGCTCTAAATTTTCAGGAGCTGCTAGGAAAGTACGAATTTGCTCTACATCTTTTAAGTATTTTGTGCGTTGCGAAAGTGCATATTCATCACTCATTTTGTTAAGTGAATTTTTTTCAGCATAAGACATTCGTAAAGTTGGCGGATCGTCTAGAAGTGGAGACACAGCGCCTAAATTTTTTGCTATGGCTTGTACAATTTCAGAAAGATGATCAGGACTAATAATTAAAGGAGAATCAATTGGATCTAGATCTGCAAGAACTGATACTCTGGGAAAAGTTTTCAGCCAAATTTCAAGTTGCTCTACTCCACACATAGAAATTGAGGCTTTGGGGATACCACATTCAGTTGCTAAATATTCGATAATCTCGCTTTCAGCGCCTCCTGATAACTTTCGATTGGCAAATAACAAGTAATGATCAAGTTGATTGCTTTGGCGTAATTTTTTTATACGTAAAATTTCTTTTCCAAGAACAGTATTTTTACTCTGTGTATTATGGAAGTCGGTTTCCGAGAAACTCCGATTATAGCCGTTAGTATGTTTTGCTTGAATAATTGTAGTACCAATCCAGGGTGCAGCTTTACTTGGGAATAATTCGGCAGTCCCAACAAACTTTGCATCGCGCCCGCCATCAGGTCCCTTGGCAAAGCCTTGAACTGAAATGCCAAAAAGTTGTTGGCACAAAATCACGATCAACTTTTCAAATTGTGCATCCCCAAGATCCTCATACGCAAATTTCACCAGCACCATCTTTCTGAGCAATCTTCCGTAATTTTTAGTCCTTGAATTCTTCTGAACTATATCAGACTAAACACTAATTGTTAGAGATTTTTAGCCTCTTAGTACAGCAGATTCTTTTTTATAAAGCGTAGCGTACTCTTTGAACCGTTACTTGAGCTTTTCTGCATCAAATCCCGAGCATCACTCTCAAGCAACCTTATGTATTTCTTCGTGCGTTTACGAAAGCCCCAAATGCAACTTTATCGCCTGATTCACCAATTCCAAATCCGTTTCGCTCACCATCCCAATAAATCCCGTCGCTCGAGATTTGTCTATCGTGCGAATGTGTTGCGCTTGAATCTTTGAGGTTTGCGGCAGGGCGGGATGCTCGAGGTAAACTTCAAAAGCGTATAATTTGTGTGTGCTGCTCGAGAGTGGCAAGACCGTGACGGTGTTTGCGCCAATGTTGTTTGCGTTGTTTGAGACGATCAGAACGGGACGGGTTTTGCTTGCCTCTGATCCTGTGCTGGGTTCAAGGTCTGCCCAGTACAATGCGCCCCTGACAAATTCAGTAGGGTTCATTGAGTCCGTCGTTTATCGTGGAATTCCAGATTGGGTCGTTCTCGAGGGCGCTTTGGCGGTATTCTTCGATCAGGCTTTGTTCTTGTAAGAGTTTGACGGCGCGTTCTAAAACTTCGCTGCGGCTTTTGATGGTGTGGTTGGTTTGGTATTGCTCGAGAAACCGCACGAGTGGAATTGGTAGTGAAATGCTGAGTCTTTCGGTGTTGTTCATAAATCCTCCTACTTTTTGTATGATAATCTTTATTTGTTTCTTTCGCAATTCTCGAGGTTTGCGGGTGCGGCGGAAGAGGCTTTGCAAGAGTTGGGTTTGGGGTACTGAACATTCAATAACCTCGTGTCTCTCGAGCAGTAAACAACTTGCAACGGGTTTTACCAGATTTCACCGCTATACTTTCACCATGAAATCAATGGAACGCGCTTTGGTGCTCGAGACGGTACACCTGACCGAACAAGCCGCCCTCGCTGCCAGTCACACCATCGGCAAGGGCGACAAACACGCCGTGGATCAGGCTGGCACTGAAGCCATGCGCCGCGTTCTGAACGAACTTCCCATTTCTGGGCGGGTGGTCATCGGCGAGGGCGAAATGGACGAAGCCCCGATGCTCTACATTGGTGAAAAACTTGGCGCGGGTGGTCTGGCGGTGGACATTGCGGTTGATCCCGTGGAGGGCACAAACGCCTGCGCTCGAGGGCTGGCAAATTCGATTGCGGTGATTGCGCTTTCCGAAAAGGGCGGGCTTCTGGGTGCGCCCGACATGTACATGGAAAAACTGGTGGTTGGACCTCCGGCGGCGGGCAAAGTCAGTTTGGATTGGTCTGTCGCCACCAATCTTCAAGCCGTCGCCAAGAGCCTCGAGCGTCCTGTCGAGGATGTGGTGGTGGTGGTGCTCGACCGCCCAAGGCACGAGAATTTAATCAAAGAAATCAGGGCGTGTGGCGCTCGAGTGAAACTCATTGGCGACGGTGATGTGATCGCCAGCCTTGCTGTGGCGGTGCGTGGAACGGGCGTGCATGTACTCATGGGTTCGGGTGGTGCGCCCGAGGGTGTGCTGTCGGCGGCGGCAATCAAATGTTTGGGCGCAGATTTTCAAGGAAAATTTCTGCCTGCCGATGCTGCTGAACTCGAGCGCTGCCTGTCTATGAACGTTGACCCAAACCGTATTTACTCCACCAACGACCTTGCCCCAGGCGAGAACATCGTGTTTTCGGCAACTGGCATCACCGACGGCGAGTTGCTCGAGGGCGTGCGGCGTTTTGGTGACGGTGCTCGAACCCGTTCAATTGCAATGGGTTTTCAAACCCGAGTGGTGCGGTTTATTGACACGGTGCATTTGCTGGGCGAAAGTGCTCGAGTGACCATTCGCGTATAAACTGAACTGGTGGCGCATTCGCATGTCAAATTTAGTCTGGCGTTGGGTGGTGGTGGCGCTCGAGGTTTTGCGCACATTGGGGTCGTGCGGGTGCTCGAATCCGAGGGCATCAAGCCGAACATGATCGCAGGCACAAGCATGGGTGGTTTGCTTGGCGCGTTGTTCGCGGCGGGTTGCTCGAGTGGTGTTGCCGAAAAATTTGTTCGGGATGTCTCCTTGGCGCGTCTGCTCGATTTAAATCCGTTAAAGGACATGTTGCGCTTGGGTGAGCTGAAAAAAATGCTCAGCGCCCACCTTCCCAAAACCTTCGAGGAACTGCCGATGCCGCTTTGCTTGACCGCCACCGATTTGGTGACTGGGCGCGGCGTGTACTTGTACCAGGGCGATTTGCTCGAGGCGATAGGTTGCACGATTGCGTTCCCTGGCGCGATTGATCCGACTTGGGTCGGCGAACGACTTTTGACCGATGGCGGTTTGCTCAATCAAGTGCCAGTCGATGCGCTGCATTTTCTGGGCGCAAACCGAATTTTGGCGGTCGATGTCCGCCCACTCGCGCCGCTCGAGTTTAGCCTTGAGGACAAACCGATTCGCTGGTGGGAGCACCTGCTCGGGCGTGACCGTGTCATGACCGGAATGCAAGCCATGATGCGTTCTATCGAGATCATGCAGTTTCAGATGACCGAAACGCGGCTTGCCATGTTCGTGCCAGATTTGATGTTGCGCCCTCACATGGACGGCATCGGTATTTTCAGTTTCAACCGCGAGACAGACGCGATCAAGGCGGGCGAAAAGGTCGCCAGGTCGCAACTTGAGCACTTCAGAAGCAAATTGAAGTAACAGTAGGAGGCGCTAACCCGTGTTGTTTCGATTTTTAGATAACCCGCACGTCGAAGTTGACAGCCGCCGCGAAATGCTTGCAAGCACCAAATCGGTGGCGTTGCTGGTGTACCTGGCGTGTCAACAGACTTGGGTCACTCGAGATACCTTAAGTGCCTTGTTTAGCGACGACAACACCGATAGCGACGCGTTGCGGCAACTTCGGGTGATCTTGTCTCGAGCCAGAAAATTTGGTTGGGTTGGGGCTTTGGAACTCGAGGACAATCGTTTGCGGTTTAAGGTTCAAACCGATTTGCAATTGTTTAGGCAAGCCATTGGGACAGCCGATTGGCAACGCGCAACTGAATTGTACAGATCCGAATTTCTGAGCGGTTTTCAGATTCGAGCGAGTGGTTTTGAGGCTTGGCTCGAGGTCGAACGCGAAACCTTACGGCAGGCTTGGCTTGAGGCGGCGTTGTTACACTCGAGAACTTTGGCAGCACAAAATGATCACCTTGCCGCCAGCCATTTGTTGCAAAACATCCTGGCACTCGATGCACTGTCCGAGGATGTGCTGGCGTTGTACCTCGAGCAACAATACTTGGCGGGAGGTCGCAGCGAGGCTCTAAAAGCCTTCGAGCGTTTCCGCGATCAATTGCAAAACGAATTGGCATTGGAGCCACTCGAGAGCACCTTAAAATTGGTGCAGGTCATTCGTCAAGCCGCACCGCTCGAGACCACTTCAATTGCCAGTGTCGGCAGGTCGAGTGTGCCGTTGACCGTCTTGCGCCCGCCGCAACTGATCGGACGAGACACAGAACGTACAACACTCGAGACTGCCAGCCAGACCGTGATGTTGGTGTCTGGCGAACCAGGCTCGGGCAAAACACGGCTGCTCGAGGAAGTCCTGGGGCGCAGGCGTTGGTTGGCGTGTTTTGAAGGTCTGGAAAACGTGCCGTATCAACCTTTGATCGTGTTTTTAAGGTCGCAACTGTCCACGCTGCCCGACTTGGGAGTTTACAGCGAAGACCTGGCGCGGCTGATTCCAGAAGTGCTGCCAAACCCCAGCCTGCGCACCGACGACCCGATCAGTGCCAAAGCGCGGCTGCTCGAGGCGCTGGCACGATGCTTTGAAGCCGAAGCCAAGCCCATCGTGATTGACGACCTGCAATGGGCGGATGCCTCCAGCCTCGAGTTTTTAAGTTTTCTGGCATTGCGCGGTGTGGTGAACATTTTTGGCACGTACCGCAGCAGTGAAATCAACCCAGCACTTGGCAAAACGATTGCGGCGTGGCGCTCGAATGGCATGTTGCTCGAAGTCAAACTCGAGCCGCTGACAATGAACGAGATCAACAGCTTGCTGGCAAGCCTGAGCGGTCTTGAGGCTGGACCACAGCGCTTCTCGAGTTGGCTCTCGAAACAATCGGGCGGCAATCCTTTCTTTGCCCTCGAGACGCTCAAAGCCCTGTTTGAAACTGAGATGCTGCACGAAAAAGATGGGACATGGACAAGCCAACTTGACGACCTGAGCCTCGATTACAACGAATTACGCGTGCCGAGCAGGGTCGCGGCGGTCATTGAACAACGCGTCTCGAGGTTGTCCGAACCCGCCAAGCGAGCGCTTCAGGCGGCTTGCGTGATGCGCCAAGGGTTCACGCCAAAAACGTTGGCGGGCATTGTTGGACTTTCGGAATTTGCGGTTTTGGACGCGCTCGAGGAGGCACAAAACTCGAGTTTGATAGCGGGCGACCATTTT
>JAYTKL010000504.1:0-15847 GCA_043730305.1 Deinococcales bacterium
TGGTGTGCGTTGCCCCAAGTTGTTTTGCCAAATCGAGTCTGAACGGCTCGAGGTCAACCGCAATGATGGTCGTCGCACCTGCGGCTTTGGCGGCTTGCAGGGTGGTACAGCCAATCGGTCCAGCCCCAAACACCGCGACACTTGCGCCCATGCCGATTTGGGCACGTTGTACCGCCCAGACGCCCACCGCCAGAGGCTCGAGCAGCGCAGCAGCATCCAGGCTCATGGTATCTGGAATTTTGAAGGCGAAATCAGATGGCCACGCAACATATTCGGCAAATGCGCCGTCCACGGGTGGCGTTGCCATGAAGGTAATATCTGGGCAAAGGTTGTAGCGCCCGCGCTTGCAGTGGTAACACTTTCGGCACGGATACCCAGGCTCGAGACTGACCCGATCACCGACTTTTAAATGCGTGACTTCAGAACCAATTGCGGCAACAGTACCTGCCGATTCATGACCTAACACAAGCGGTTTTTCAACCACATACCGCCCAATATGTCCGTCGGTAAAATAATGCACGTCGCTGCCGCAGACACCGACGCGCTGGATTTTCACCAGCACATCTTTTACACCTGGGGTCGGCACATTCCAAGTCTCGAGTCGCACATCACGGATGCCGTGCATCACGGCAACGCGCATGGTCTCAGGGATTACCATACCGTGTAGCCCCCATCAACGATCACGTCGCTACCCGTCATAAAGCTCGAGGCAGGGCTGGCGAGGAACACCGCAATAGCGGCGACTTCGGCAGGTTCGCCCAAACGTCCCATTGGCGTACTCGAGAGCCAGATGTCACGCCATTCGGGGTTTTCCAGCGCTGCTTTGGTCATGGCTGTACCGATATAACCAGGGCTGATGCTGTTGACACGCACACCACGCGGCGACCATTCGCCAGCCAGGGATTTGGTTAAGTGAATCACGCCAGCTTTGGCGGCGTTGTATGCCGATTGTGGTTGTGGTCGGTTGGAAATGCTGCCCGACATCGAACCAATGTTGACAATGCTACCAGAACCACGCGTCAGCATGTGCTTGCCGACCTCGCGGCAGCAGTAAAACACGCCGTCCAAATCCACGCTCATGACCAGACGCCACTCGTCATCGCTGACATCTTCGGACGGTGTGTTGCGGCAAATTCCTGCGTTGTTCACGATGCAATCAATCCTGCCATGTTTTTTGATAACCTCTTGCACCATGCTTTTCACGCTGCTCGAGTTGGTCACATCGGTCTGAATAAAATCACCTTCGAGTGCTTGCGCGGCTTGTTCGCCGCTGCTCGAGTTGGCTTCGGCAATCACCAAATACGCGCCAGAAGCTTTCATGGCTTGGGCGATTTCAAAGCCGATGCCTTGTCCGCCACCTGTCACAACAATGATTTGATTTTCTAGTTTGAAATTCGGTGTACTCACGGGCTAACTCCTTTGATGTGACGCTTGGGGGTTTTTTATTTCTCGATTCGAATAGTTTAATTATGGAACAATTAAAACTTTTTGTGAACCGTTCATGCCAGGGTGGTCTTTGTACTCGAGCGCGAGTTTGAGTTGCTCAATTGGCAAGCGGTGCGTGATGAGTGGTTTGACTTGCACCCGTCCACTGGACAGCCACTCGAGCGCAATTGGAGTTGTGCCGAGCAAGGAAAAACTACCCAGAATGGTCAGATCGCGCCTGAAAACCTCGTAAGGGCTGATTTCAACCCTGGCATCGTCTGGAGCAACACCGTAATACAAAATTTTACCGCCTGGGGTGGCGTATTGAATCATTTGCGAAATCACGGCGGGAGCGCCTGTGGCTTCGGTGACGACATCAAACCCGTAAGGCTCGAGGTCAAACAGTTGGGTGCTTAAATCTTTGCTTGGCTCGAGCGCGAGTTTTGCGCCAAGCTGCCTGGCGAGGGCGCGGCGTTCTGCATTGGGTTCGACGACGGTGATTTCGGAAACGCCAGACACCAGCAGGGCTTGCATCAACAACAAACCGATGGGTCCAGTGCCGAACAACAACGCCTTGCTGGCGGGTTCGGGTTGCAGGCGTTTGATGCCCCAGGCGATACAACCCAAGGGTTCGGCAAAGGCGGCAACCTCGAGATCAAGATTTCCAACGGGATACACATTGCTTTCGGGGGCGATCACGTACTCGGCAAAACCGCCCGCCCTGGTGACGCCCAGCGCTTGAAAATTTTCGCAATGATGGCGCATTCCTCGGCGGCAGTGATGACATGCGCCGCAGGAGATCACGGGGTCAAGCGCAACCCGATCACCTTCTTTGAGGTAACGCACGCCAGCCCCAACTTGGTCAACCACACCAGCGATTTCATGCCCTGGCACGAGCGGAAAAACCGCGCCGAAATGCCCACCATACAAGTGCAAATCCGTACCGCACACGCCAGTCACGGCAATCCGAATCCGAACCTCGCCAGCAGAAACTTCGGGCGCAGGAATTTCTCGGGTCTCGAGGTGGTATTTTTGGGTGATGACGGCGGCACGCATTGTTGGCATTATTTCACTGCTCCCATGGTTAAGCCTTGAATCAATTGTCGTTGCGCCGACCAACCGAATACCATGACGGGCAAAATGACCAGGGTTGCGGCGGCTGAAAGTTGCGCCCAGAACAGACCCTCAGAGGTTTTGAAGGCACTGATGTAAACCGAAAGCGGCGCGGCGTCCACATTGGTTAAATTCAGGGCAAAAAAAGCTTCGTTCCAAGCAAAAATCAGGCACAGCAACGCAGTGGAGGCGATGCCTGGTACAGAAAGCGGCATGGCAATTTTCATAAATTCCTGCATCAAACTCGCGCCGTCCACTTTGGCAGCCTCGAGAATTTCACCTGGAATCTCTGAAATGTACGAGTGCATCATCCAGATCACCAGGGGCATGTTCATGGTGGTGTACATCAGGGTCAAACCCCAAACGGTGTCGAGCAAGTGCAGGTCTTTGAAAATTAAATACAACGGTACGATCACGCCAACAGGTGGCATCATTTTGGTTGAAACAAACCACAACAGCGTACTGCGGCTGCGTTTGGTTGGGTAAAAGACCATTGAAAAGGCGGCGGGCAATCCGAGCAAAAAAGATAACAGTGTCGAGCCAAAAGCGACCAGCAAGGAATTGAGCAGCGCGTGACCGTACTTGGCGAAAGCTCGAGTAAAATTGTCAAACACTGGTTGAAAGAAAATGATGGGTGGCGTGGTGAAGGCTTGATCTTCGGTTTTAAAGGCGCTCATAATCATCCACAAAATGGGGAAGAAAAACGCCAGCGCTATGACCCATGCCAGCAGACCCAAAGAAACGTTTTGAAATGTTCGCCACGGGTTGCTTGGTCGCGGTTTGAGGCTTTTGCTGGCAGTCATCATTTCACTTCCTTGACGTTGACGTTTCGGTTGACCAGACGCAAGAACAGGGCGGTCACAATGTTTGCCAGAATCACGGCGATCACACCCGCCGCCGATGCCATGCCGATGCTGTACTCGCCGAAGGCTTTTTGAAAAATAAAGAATGGCAAGTTGGTCGTGGCAGTGCCAGGACCCCCACTGGTGGCAATGTAAATCTCGCCGTAAATTTGCAAAATAAAAATCGCTTCCAGAAGCACCACGACCTCGAAGGCTCGAGTCCAGTGGGGCAAAATGATGTACCAAAACTCTTGAAGGTTGTTGACGCCGTCAAGCCTTGCCGCCTCGAGTTGATCGGTGGGAAGGGATTGCAAGCTGGTCAGCAAGATCAGCATGGCAAACGGCGTCCATTCCCAAGTGACCATCATGATGATCGAGAGCATTGGGAACTGCGCCAACCAGTCAATCGCTTCAAAACCAAAAGCTCGAGAGACCACGCCAAACAAGCCGAATACAGGGTTTAAGAGGGAATTTTTCCAGATGAGCGCGGTCACGACGGGCATGATAAAAAACGGTCCAATAAATAAAGTTCTGGCGAGGTTGCGACCAAAAAACTTGCGGTTAAAGAGCAATGCCAGTGCCGCACCAAACACCACCGTTATCGCAATCACGCTCAACACCAGCACGAGGGTATTGACCAGCACCGGAACAGACTGAGGATCGGTAAACAGTGTCAGGTAATTCTCGAGACCAATGAACGGACGCCTGAATGGATCGACCAGACTGTACCTGAACAGGCTGTAATAAATAGTCATGATGAACGGCACTTGGGTTGTCAAAATCAAGTACCCCAGCGCGGGCAGCAACAACAGCAGGGCTGGTAATCTCGAGGTGCGCCCTGATGATTTATTCAGTTTGGTCGTGCTGGTTTGGGCTGTCATAATTGACCTCAGAATTCAGTGTGTCTTTAAGTATGGATCTTGTATTTTTTGGGGCAATAAAAGCCAGCACTCGAGCTTTAAACAACCACCATCTCGAGCTTTACAAATTTTGTGGGGCAGATTAGAACTGTTCTAACCTGCCCGAAAAGGCTCGAGTGACACCACCATGAGGAGGACTTATGGTGTCACTCGAGGATGCGGGTTACTTCTTGTAACCGCCTTCTTTTGCCACTTTGGTGGCAGCGGCTTGTCCAAGCTTGAGGGCTTGTGAAACAGTGTATTGACCTGCAAGTGCGCCTGCAATGTACTGTCCAACTTGCGTGCCGAGGGCTTGGAATTCTGGAATACCAACAAATTGCACGCCGACGTAAGGCACTGGGTCTTTGGTGGCATTCGTTGGGTCGGCGCGGTTGATCGAATCTAAGGTGATGCCTGCGAAATCACCAGCGGCTTTTTGGTATTCTGGGTTGGCGTAGGTGCTCTTGCGAGTTCCTGGAGGAACGCTTGCCCATGTGCCGTTGTTCTTGGCGACCAGGGCGATGTATTCCTTGCTGGTTGCCCAGGTGATGAATTTGAATGCGGCGTCGGCGACCTTGCTCGACTTTGGAATGGCCAGCGACCATGACCAGAGCCAGTTGCTGCCCTTTGGCGTGCCAGGACCGGTTGGTGCGTTGGCAAAGCCGACGGTGTCCACGATCTTGGATTGCTTGGGGTCTTTCAAAAAGCCTGCGGCGACGGTGGCATCAATCCACATGCCGCACTTGTTTTGGCTCATCAGGGTTAGGTTTTCGGTGAAGCCGTTGCCCGTCGAACCTGGAGCGCCGTATTTCCGTTGCAGATTGACGTAAAAAGTGAGAGCCGCCTTCCAAGCTGGCGTGTCAATCGTGGCGTTCCATTGAGGATCAAACCAGCGTCCACCGAAGGTATTGACGATGGTGGTGAAAACCGCCGTGTTCTCGCCCCAGCCTGGCAGTCCGCGCAGGCAGATGCCATAGAAACCATTTTGTGGCTTGTGGAGCTTGGCGGCGAAACCCTGAATTTGATTCCAGGTTGGCTTGACTGGCATGGTCAGCTTGGCTGCGGCAAACGCGGTTTTGTTGTAAAACGTCATGCTCGACTCGGCGTAAAACGGCAAAGCGTAGAGGGCTTTGTTGTAAGACAAACCAAGTCGAACTGGTGTCAGGAGGTCATTGATGTCATAGCTGGCTTTGATGCTGGCGTTCTTGTCAAACAGCGCATCCATCGAGTTCAGCCAGCCGTTTTTTGCCCAGATTGGCACTTCGTATGTGCCGATGGTGGCAACGTCGTAGCTGCCCGCACCCGTGGCAATGTCGGTGGTGACTTTTTGGCGCAGTTCGTTCTCTGGCAGCACATTCCATTTGAGTTTGATGTCTGGATTGGCGGCTTCAAAGACCGAAGTCAGGCTTTCCATGGTTTTCATGTCCGAGTTGTTGACCGTGGCAATCGTGACCGTGACGGGTCCTTGTGCAATCGCACCGGTGGCGATGGCGGCAACAACGGCGCTTGTTGCCAAGCCTGCACCAATAATCCAAGTTTTTGATTTCATCTGATCTCCTGATTTAGCTTGAAAGGGCTGTTCTAGAAACGGTTTGCAGTTCAGTCTTTTGTGCTGCTTGTGATTTCACCCCCTCGAGAAACCTAATCCTAAAATCTTTAAATGGTCACGTGTCCATTTTCGTCAAGAGCGAAGTTGTAGTAAAAATTGGGTTTCTCGAGCCATGCAAGTTGCAAGAATTCAAGAATCTACTAAATGGTCACGTGTCCAGAACTTTACCTGATCGGACTTACATTTGTAAAGCCCCTTGTGGTTAAAGAAAATTCTGAAATTCGTTAGAATTTCTGAGCGAAGCGGTTCTGCCCGAAGCGACCCAGTCCGTTAGGTGCATCTTTAGGGTCAAGACAGGTGCATTCTTGAACCAAGAAGCGAATACGAAAGAAACAGCATTTTTTGATGAAATGGGTGACACGCAGTGTCTTAATGAAATCAAAAATGCTGTAGAATGGTCACGTGACCACCATTCACGATGTTGCCAAAAGAGCTGGCGTCTCGGCGACAACGGCAAAACGCGCCATCAACGAGCCGCAACTCTTGACCAAAACCACGCTCGAGCGGGTTCTTGAGGCGATAGAAGCCTTGAACTACGAGCCAGATCGCACGGCTGGCGCGTTGCGGCGTGGTCACAGCCAGACAATTGGCTTAATGGTTGGCAACATTATCGAACCGTTTTTCGCGCAGCTCACCCGCACGGTTGCCAAAGCCGTTCACGCCAGAGGTTACGCCCTGATCGTTGCCGACAACGAATACGACAGCACCCTCGAGCTTGAAAACCTGCGCATGTTTCATGGACACCGCGTCAGTGGTCTCATTGTGCGCTCCGCCTTCGGTTCGGGCAACCTCGAGTATTTAAAACGCCTTTTTGAACAGGGGACGTATATTCTCGAGATTGACCACTTTTTGGCGGGCAGTCCGTTTGGGCATGTGCTCCTCGAGAATGCCGAATGCGTGCAAATGGGCGTGCGTTACCTGCACGAACTGGGTCACAAACGCATTGCCGCATTGACCGTGTTTGACGCCGAAAAACTGCAAGACGAACGCGGCAAGGCTTTTCCAAACGTCATGAAATCCCTCGGTTTGCACCTGCCCAAAGCCTATCAGCGCGGCGCGACCTTGAGCGAAGAGGGTGCTTACAATTTGACGCTCGAGTTGCTGCGCCTTCCCGAGCCGCCCACCGCCATTTTTTCGATGACCGGCAACGAAGCCGCCGGTGCTTTTCGTGCCATCAGGGAGCTGAAATTACGAATTCCTGAAGATGTATCATTTTTGACCTTTGACGATTATTCTTGGACTAGTTTGGTAGACCCACCGCTCGACGTGATTATTCAGCCCATCGAGGACATGGGTCTTGCCGCTGCCAAAATCGTGATCGATGCGATTCAAAGCCGCGATTTGAAAAAAGTGGTGCGTAAAAGATTCCCTGGCACACTCATTCGGCGCGGCAGTTGTGCGTCGCCAAAAAAGAAAAAGTAATTTGATTTTCAAAATATTCTCGAGGTGAACAATGCTGCTCGGTGTGGATTTGGGAACGGGTTCTCTAAAAGCAATTTTACTTAACGAAAACGCTCAAATTGTCGCCGAGGCAACTCGAGCTTACAGCGTTCATGCGCCCCAACCCGACTGGGCAGAATCCAAGCCCAACGACTGGTGGACTGCGGCGCGTGCGGCAACCCTCGAGCTTGGTCACGGCGATGAAATTAAGGCGATTGGATTTTCAGGTCAGATGCACGGCGTAGTCTTGTCAGACGCCAACGGTCAAGCTTTGCGAAACGCAATTTTATGGGCGGACACACGATCAAACACTGAGCTTCAAACCTACAAAAATCTCGAGCCGGCAAGCTCAAAGCGGCTGGCGAATCCGCTTGTCACAGGCATGGCGGGCGTAAGTTTATTGTGGTTAAAAGGGCATGAACCTGAGATTCTCAAATCTGCACGTTGGGCGTTTCAACCCAAAGACTGGCTGCGATTTCAACTGACCGAACAAGCCTTTGGCGAGCCTTCAGATGCCAGTGGCACACTGCTTTACGACCTCGAGCGCGACGATTGGGCGTTTGATGTGATGGATTCCCTCGAGTTGCCCCAGAGATTATTTGCACCGTTGCGAGGCTCGAGTGAAATCGCTGGCACGCTCTCGAGCGTAGCGGCAAGTCAACTTGGTTTAAAGGCAGGAATTCCAGTCGCAATGGGCGGCGGTGACACGCCAATGGCGATGTTTGGCAGTGGTATTCTGCAACCTGGCGTGGTGCAACTTTCAATCGGTTCCGGAGCGCAAATCGTTGCCCCTCGAGACGCTGCGATCATCGACACAACGCTTCGCACCCATTTGTACCGCGCCGTGACGCCAAACGGTTGGTACGCGATGGCTGCCATGCAAAACGCTGGACTGGCGCTCGAGTGGGTGCGGTCAATGCTGGGCTTGGACTGGGAAACGGCGTATGTCGAGGCGTTTGCTGTTCCGTCTGGCGCGAATGGTTTAAGCTTTTTGCCGTACCTGATGGGCGAACGCACCCCACACCTCAACCCGAACGCCAGGGGTGCTTGGGTTGGCTTGGCGCTCTCACACACCCGAGGTCATCTGATGCGAGCCGCTTTTGAAGGTGTGGCTTTTGCAATTCGTGACGGTTTTGAGGCGCTGCTCGAGACTGGAATACAAGCTCCAAGCTTGCGGCTTGCTGGCGGTGGCACAAGGGTTCAACTCTGGCGGCAATTGCTGGCTGACATTTTGCAACGCCCGCTTTACACCAGCGAAATTTCCAGCGCGTCGGCTCGAGGCGCTGCATTATTGGCTGGCGTGGCAAGTGGCATGTTCTCGAGTTGCGAAGATACGTTGCGCTTTGCGCCAAAGCCGCAATTGGTTGCCGAACCAAACGGGAATCTCGAGGAAGCTTACGGGCGGTTTAAAGGTTTGTACCCGAAGATCAATTGATCCTCGGGTGTGCCAAGATAAAACCATGAAGGTTTTTTTGGTTTGTGTTTTGATCTCGAGCCTGAGCACGCTGGCAACACCCATAAATTCAAATCTCGAGATTGATGCGATGCTCTCGAGGTTGACAAATTCTGGAAAGTTTTCTGGTGCGGTATTGATTGCTCGAGATGGAAAAATCTTGCTGCGCCAAGGTTATGGTTTTGCCAACCGTGGACAGCGTATCCCGTTCACACCCGAAACACGGCATCATGTAGCTTCGATCTCGAAAATGTTTACGGCGATGGCAGTCTTAAAACTTCGAGATCAGAACATTTTAAAACTCAAAGCTTCTATTTGTGTGTATCTCGAGCAATGTCCTCAAATTTGGGATGAAATCACAGTCCAAAACTTGCTGACACACACATCGGGCATTGCCGATTACGAAGAACAACTGGGTTTGTACAAAAAACCGTATCTCGAGTTCATGACACGAAACGATGCCACCGAAAAAATCTTGAGAAATGCACGAACCCAAAAACTCGAGTTTAAGCCTGGGACACGCTTCAAATACTCCAACACGGGTTATGTGCTGCTCTCGAGCATCGTCGAGAAGGTTGCGAAAATGCCGTTCAATCAAGCCGTACAAAAACTGGTACTCGAGTCTACGGGCTTGAAAAATACGGCAATGTTCGAGGCTGGAATGACTGGAATCTCGAGCGGCTACACCACAGCCTGGAAAACCATTCCAAAACTGGCTCTAACGCCGCCAGCCGGGGATGCCGCGCTGGTCAGCACTCTGGATGACTTGTACAGTTGGAGTGAATTGATGGACGCTCGAGAAATGCGGGAGATTTTTCAGGCTGGTTTGGGTGGTTATGGGTATGGTTGGTTTATTGACAATCGTTTTGAACGCAAACGATACATTCACACGGGCGAGCTGCCTGGATACCGCACGGTGCTCATCAAATACCCAGGCGAAAAACTGACCATTGTTTTGTTTTCCAATCAAGACCGCGCCCCGATGGAAACAGTCACTCGAGAAATATCAAAATTGTTGTTTAAACACTAACAGCCGCTCGAATACGCTGGAGCGCCTGGGTCAAGACCTGGCGGCTGGTGGCAAAATTGAGCCGCACAAAACCCGTGTAATCCGCACCAAAATTCGTGCCTTCGTTCAAGCCAACCTTGGCAGTCTCGAGCAAAAATTTCTGGATTTCTGGGGCTTGCGGGTAGGCGTTGAAGTCGAGCCATGCCAGGTAGGTGGCTTCGGGCAGAATGCACTTCACTTCTGGCAGATGCTCCTGCAAGTACGCGCCCAAGAATTCACGGTTGGCGTGCAAATACGCTTTTGTCTTCTCGAGCCAGGGCATTCCCACTTCCAAACCTGCCAACCAGGCGGTTTCGGACATAATGTTGGCGTGTCCCATCAAACCTTTGGTGGCGGCTTGAATCCGCTCGAGCAAGCGCATGTTGGTACTGATGACCGCGCCAATGCCCAAGCCTGCGGTGGTGAAGGTTTTGCACGGTCCGGTGATGGTCACGGTGCGATCTGAAATTTCTGGGCTGAGCGAGGCAAACGGAATGTGCTTCATTCCAGGCTCGAGGATGAGATTGGCGTGGAGTTCGTCGGAAATCACGTACAAACGGTGTTTTAAAACGAACGCCGCCAGTTTCTCGAGTTCACTGCGTGTGAACACCCGCCCTGTTGGGTTGTGCGGGTTGCAGATCATCAAAACCCGAGTGCCTGGTGTAACAAGTGTCTCGAGATGGTCAAAATCAATGACCCATTGATTGTCCGCGATCAGCATTTTATTCTCGAGCATCTTGCGGTTGTGGTCTTTGATCGAACTCATGAACGGCGGGTAAATCGGGGTCTGGGTGACGATCTCGTCATTCACGCTCGAGAGTCCCAGAACGCTGGCGTACATGCCTGCCACGACCCCAGACACCAACCAGATGTTCTTGGATTCCAAACCTGTCCAACCAAAGTCCGCCATGTGCGCCACAATGCCCTCTAAAAGCTGCTTGTTGCCCGCGAAGCTCGAATAACCCAACCAGGTGTCAAGACGAGTCTTTAAAGCCGCCACAATTTCTGGGGCGGGTAAAAAATCCATGTCGGCAACCCACAACGGCAGAACATCGCGCTCAAAGTAATTCCATTTGATCGCATCCACGTCGTAAATGTTTTCGGCTGTCAGGTCATCGTAATTCTGGGTCATGATTTGTAGTTTAACTCGAGAAGCCAGATTCAGGCTTTCAAGATTCGAGGATTTTGGGCAGTTGTTCACGCAATCCTGGCAGCATGATCGTGACCACATATTCACGGTCTTCGGCTCGAGCCGCCAAAAACGCCAGGTTGGTCAGCCATTCGGCAATCGTGAACAGCTTGCGTTTTTCTGGAAAGCCTTCTGGCAGAGGCAGTACCATTTCATAACCACGCAAAAATGCGTCTCGAGTTTCGGTTTCGAGATATCCAAACGTGGTGGCGATGTCATAAGAAACAGGTCCAAAACCGCAACGGTCAAAGTCAATCATGGCGACTTTTACGCCTTGCCAGACCATATTTCCAGGGTGCAAATCGGCATGAATCAAACACCAGGGAATGTTTGGCTCGTCAAAAGCTTGTTTCGCTCGAGCCATGCTTTGTTCAAACAACGCCATGTCGGGCTGCAACCAATCAATCGCACGCAATTCGCTCAAGGTATCCTCGAGGTACTGGCTGTCATACAAAAGGCGTTCAAATCCTGCAGGTGGCGTAAAATCTCGAGCGACACTGTGAAAACGTGCCATCAAAACGCCAACCGCTTCGGCTTGGGTTTGATTGATGCTCTCGAGCACCTCGCCGTCAATCCAGGAAAGCAACGAGAAACGTTCGAGATCACTCGAGCAAATAAAATTTTCGGCAAGCAATGACACGGGGCGTTGCACCTCGAGTCCAGATTGATGCAAGTGATTCAGCCAAATCATTTCAGACTCGAGCATGGCAAGGCTGCGCGATGCCGCACGGTGTTGGCGCAGCAAATAGCGTTCGCTGCTCGAGGTGGTGACAAGTTGATTTGTGTTTTCGGTGTCACCCAGAAACTCAAAACGTACAGCCTTCAAACCGTATTGCTCGAGGACAGCCAAAAGATCATTCATGAAGGTTTATTTTATGGGCGCAATCCGCAGTAAAGAAATACTTGCAATGGCGTATTGATCTGCCTATCGTGCCGCCCAGAGCATCCCGCGCCGTTGAATCTCCCTAGCCTCGAACACGTCAAAATCACTTCGCACATGCCCAAGTGCGTTGTAAAACACGCGCCCCGCGCCCCAGCGTCGTTTCCAGACCACGGGCATGACCGTGCCCGCAATCCATTCGCAGTGCTCGCCGTTGAAGGTCGTGGTGGCGAGGACTTCGTTGCCTGGGTCAACGTGCATGTAGTATTGCTCGGAGTGCATGGCAAAATCGTGTAATCCCGCCACTATCGGGTCGCTTAAGGACGGGTCGCTCGAGGTGATGTTGACGGTGTAATCAATGATGTTGCCAGGGTGCGCCACCCATTGCCCGCCAACCATGAATTGGTATTCGGTGTTGTTGCGAAACGCATCCGCCATACCGCCGTGCCAGCCCGCGTAACCCGTGCCCGCTTTGATCGTCTCGAGCAAGCCGCGTTCTTGTTCGGGGGTGATGGTGCTCATGGTATAGACCTGCACGATCAAATCTTGGGCTTGCATCAGGTCGGTCTCGAGGTAGCTGTCCAGGGTGTCTGAGATCGTGACTTCAAAACCTTCTGACTCGAGGATGGGCGCGAACAGGTGGGCGCATTGTTTGGGTTCGTGACCGTCCCAACCTCCCCAAACAAAAAGGGCTTTCTTGCCATTTCGAGTTGCTGTCATGATGCCATCATAAGCCAATCTTGAGACTCGAGACGGTAACGCTGGCGTCTGAACTTTCAGCCGTTCAAAACATTTTCGATACGACGGTCAGGAATAAACCAAATAATGGCAACCAGCACGTACAGACCAAGCGCAATCCAATTGTTAAAAAAAGATACTGGAATGGCAATGGTGTAGCACAACAACGAAATTTTGCCTTTCACATCGCTGCCCATCGCTTTTGCCAGGGTCGAATCCGCACCATGATGCTGAATCAATGTTCGCGCCAAAATCGTGTACGCAACCGCGCACATAAAAAGCACAACGCCGTAAATCGCAACCGGACGAGTCGAGAATTCGTTCTCACCCATCCAATTCGTGACAAACGGAATCAGTGACAGCCAAAACAGCAAGTACATGTTCGCCCACAAAATTTTGCCATTGACTTTCTGGGCAGTGTGCAACATGTGATGGTGGTTGTTCCAGTAAATTCCAACAAAAATAAAACTAATCACATAGATAAACACAGGAATCAAAGGTTTTAAAGCCTCGAAGTCCGCACCGTGCGGTATTTTCAACTCGAGCACCATGATCGTGATAATGATTGCGATAACCCCGTCACTGAAAGCTTCCAATCGCGTTTTACTCAAAATTCATCATCCCTTAGCTGTCTCAAATTAACCTCGAGCCATAACTTGGCGTCAGAATCAAAACTCGAGGCTGGATTGACTGTAGAATGATGGCAATGAACATTTCTTTGCTGAAAACATTGTCCGAAGTCACTGGTGTTCCTGGACGCGAAGAGCGCGTGCGCGAGATCGTCAGGCTCGAATTAAAAGGGCTTGTGGACGAGATTCGTGAAGACGCACTGGGCAACCTGATCGCGCTTAAACGTGCCACGGTCAAACCCAAGAAAAATGCGGTCGCCCGCAAGGTCATGCTCTCGGCGCACATGGACGAAATTGGTTTCATGGTGAAATTCATTGACGACAAGGGTTTCTTGCGGGTGCAACAACTCGGCGGTTTCGACGCCCGAAATTTGTTTGCCCGTCAGGTGGTGGTCTGCAGCAAAGACGGTGATCTACCAGGAATTTTACAACCCACAGGTCGTCCGGTGCACATCTCGAACGCCGAAGAACGCGCCAAAAACCCCGAGATCAAACAATTTTTTGTGGATACTGGCTTAAACCCAGATGAGGTCAAACAAAAAGTTCGGGTCGGTGATCCTGTCGGCTTAACCCAGACCTTCCGCGAGGTTGGCGCTTACGTCGCAGGCAAATGCCTCGATGACCGAATCTGGGTTTTTGTGCTGCTCGAGACATTAAAAGCCCTAAAGGGCAAGCAGCACAAAGACGATATTTATGCGGTCTTCAGCGTTCAAGAAGAAATTGGGCTTCGTGGCGCGGTGGTGGCGGCATACGGCATTGAACCCGACATTGGCATTGGACTTGACACCACCCTGGCGGTGGACATCCCGGGCGTCGAAAAAGATGAATCTGTAACCGTGACTGGCAACGGTGTGGGCATCAAAGTTTTTGACTCGAGCATGGTGGCAACGCACTGGTTGGTCGAAGAGTTCGCTGGGCTTGCCGACCAGAAAAAAATAAAATACCAACTCGAGGTTTTGCCCTTGGGTGGCACGGACGCGGGCGCGATTCAACGCAGTCGTTCGGGCGTGGCAAGTATCACCTTGTCGCTGCCAAGCCGTTATGTGCATACGGTTCAAGAAACCGTGCACAAAGATGACCTGAACGCGGCTTTAAAGTTGTTGACCGCGTGGTTGAGCCAGTAGATTTCTCCTGAATCCTTGAACATTCAAAACTTGTCTCTCAAGAACTGCGGCAACCCAATTGTGTTGTCGATCTCGAGGGGCAACTGCCGTTTTAAAGAATGATCAGCATGAAAACCCAGAGAATAACGTGTCTCACAGGGTTTTTATGATTTGAGGGTCGAGTTTGGTGTCTGGCATCGGGTTTTTGAGGCATTAGCCCCAAGTGTTACGTTCTACACGAAACACCACCCACCCTTGACAGGTGACACCCAATAGGTAGTATTATTTTTACACGGACGCACTAGATATGGTCGTATGCCAAATGGCATTCCAGGGTCGTCTCGCGGAGATCACCATGCTCGCCAAACCGCTCAAAATCGCTCAAAACACCGTCAAAAACACCATCCCGAGCCTTCAAAAATAATTTTTACGGTACTCGCGCCGTTCGACGGTGCTTTTTTGTTGTCTTGCAAAAAGGGATTTCAAAAATGAGAACAGCTTTTTTCGGCATCACACCAACTCAGACGCCATCGACCGGCGTTTCCAGCCAGACAGCCACAAGGGGAGAACCATGACACTATCGCTCGAAGCCCAAACCGCCTACCATTTCGACGACCACGCGCAATCGATGGCAAAACGCCAGTACATGTTCGAGTCGGACAAGGACGTGTTCGGCATGTTTCGCCGCGTTGCCGACTGGGTGGCGGACGGCGAAAAATCGAGTGAACTGCGGGCAAAATGGGGTGCACAATTCTACGACCTGATGGCAAGCAAACGTTTCTGCCCAGGCGGACGCGTGCTGGCGGGTGCTGGCACACAACACGGCAATGTTTTAAATTGCTTTGTGCAGGGCGCAACCGATCATGATCCCTCGAGCTTTGAGGGCGTGATGGAAGTCGCCAAGAAACTTGCGCTGGTCACCAAAGTCGGCGGCGGCAACGGCGTGAACCTGGACGTCTACCCACCTCGAGCCGCCAGCAGTCGCCGTGACGCCGGCGTTCGCGGCTGGGCGTACATGAGCGCAGACCATGCCGACGTGGAAGACTTCATCAAAGGCTTGATGCGCCCACCGACCCAACCCGACGGCGCAAAACAACCGACCACCGTTCGCAACTGGACCAAAGCCATTTACGGCGTGGTCAGTCCTGCCCTCTCGAGCCTGGCGCGTCAATACGGCGTGACGATTGTGCCAGAACTGCCCGAAGGGGTTGAAGTCATCCGTGACGACATGGGCGGCATTGTGGACGCAGCCCGCATCGTTGCCGAACAAGCCAAAATGAACCTCGAGCCAAGAATTGACCTGACTGGCTTACGAGCCGAAGGTGCAGAAATCAAAGGTTCGGGCGGCAGCTCGAGCGGACCCGTCTCGTTTTTGTTCGAGATTTTTGACAACTTCCTCGAGTGGGCGAATCTGGGCGCGGAAACCTCGGGACCGGTCAACACCCTGCGTTACTGTTATGCGCCAGTCTTGCGTGTGGT
>JAYTKL010000505.1:0-1628 GCA_043730305.1 Deinococcales bacterium
CAGGTTTTGCAATGGTTGCTCATGCGTGAAATGTACGCACCACCCGCGATGTAAGGCTTGCTGGTGAAACCTCCCGCGTTGGCGTACTGACTCATGCCGATCACGTTCGGGGTCACCACCCAGTCAAACGCATCGACGTACATGCTCAGAAACCAGTCGTTGGTGACTTGCGGCGAAATTCCTGCCAGCAGCGCAAAATTTCCGAGCACCATCAAACGCTGAATGTGATGCGTGTGACCAGTCGCCAAGACTTGCTTGACCGCGCTCGAGACGCAACGCATTTTGGTTTTTCCAGTCCAGTAAAAATCTGGCAGCGCACGGGTCGCATTCAATTGATTCTCGAGCCGCAAGGCGGGCATTTGCCTGCGGTAAACGTGGTGCATGAATTCGCGCCAGCCCAGAATTTGCCTGACAAAACCTTCGATGCTTTGAAGTGGCACGTTGTTTTCGGGAACACTTGCAAACTCGAGCGCCGCAACACAAACCTCTTTGGCGGACAGCAAACCAATGTTGATGGCGGGTGAAATCAGGCTGTGGTAAAGCTGATTCTCGCCTTCAACCATCGCATCTTCAAACGGTCCAAAATTGCCAAGACGATGCTCGAGAAAATGCGTCAAGGCTTGCAGTGCCTGATCTCTGGTGACAGCCCAATTAAAACCTGCCAGACTGCCAGGATGCTCTTTAAACGTCTCCTCCACCCAAGCCAGCGTCTCGAGCGTGATGGCGTCGGGGGCGAACTCGAGTTTTGGGGGGAACACATGCCCTGGTTTGGGCGTTTGGCGGTTGTCGGCATCAAAATTCCAAGTGCCACCACTCGGTTGTGTTCCCTCCATCAACCAAGCGGTTTTTCTTCGCATTTCGCGGTAAAAAAATTCCATTCGCCATTCTTTTTTGCCCCGCGCCCAAGTGTCAAAATCGCTGTTTATAGACAGCCACAATGAATTTGGGAACATCTCAAGTGTGCCGCCAAGTTGGCTCACAACCCGAGATAAAGTCTCCTCCACTCCAAAATCGCTCGGTTGCATCAAACCAAGCTCGAGCTTCGGGAAATCATCAAAATGTGCCTTCAAGCCATCGGAAAAAGCTTCGCAACGGCGGTAATGCACTTTAAAACCAGCTTGTTCGAGTTCAAACCGAAAGTGTCGCATGGCAGCGTACACCAGTGCCAATTTCTGCTTGTGATATTCAACACTCCGACCTCGAGCCGTACTCTCGAGCATCAAAAATTGCGTACTGTCGGGATTGAACGCACCAAAAACCTCGAGACTGAGTTGATCGCCAAGAATCAGAATGTGCTGCACGGCTTCAGGTTAAACCAAACCCCGCCCAAGATGCTGCGCCCCAGAACGCATTCTGAAAGCCAAAGTAATTCCGACTGTTTTACTCGGACTTCAATTTAAAGAACCCCTGTGCTTGACGCAAACAAAAGTGTTTGCCATACTGAAAGCACTCAGGACGAAATACCCATCGTTACTTTGAGAATCTGCTAAACTAACCACAGTATCCAAGGAGGAAACAACATGGCTCACATTATCGGACAACCCTGCATCGGAACAAAAGACAGCGCCTGCGTCGAGGTTTGCCCAGTCGAGTGCATCTACGAAGGTGACGATCAATTCTTCATTCAC
>JAYTKL010000506.1:0-4260 GCA_043730305.1 Deinococcales bacterium
GCTATCCTTGTACGAAGAGGTGGGTTTTGACAGCGCCTACACGTTTATTTACAGCGCCAGGGCTGGCACACCAAGTTACAAACATTTCGATGACCAACCCAAAGAAGTCAAAGGCGAGCGTTTGACGCGCCTTATCGAACGTCAACGCCATTGGGCGCAAGTCAAAAACTCGAGCTTGATTGGCAAAGAGGTCGAGGTCTTGTTGCGTGGACCCGCTTACGAGCCGACCTTTATGGAAGGTCACACGCAGGCGCACCATCCGATTTTGTTGCCCGCCAGTGAAGCCCCGCTCCCAGGTTTGTACCGCGCGAGGGTGGAGCACGCCACGCCACACATGATTTTTGGTAAAGTCACCCAAACCATTCAAACCTCCAGCATCACGCCTGCGCTGTACAGTTCACCTGTGATTCCCAGCACCACCATGACATGAACTCGAGTAAACTCCCAGCGCTTGCCCTGTCCGTACTTTTTGCGGTTGGCTGCTTTTATGCCGCGTTTGGCACGATCAGCGTGTTGCTGGGGGTCAAAGTTGGTTATCAACTTTGGTGGTTCGAGTTGCTGATTGCCATTTTTTGTGTTTGGTTTGGGTTGCAAATATTTTCTCGAGTCGAAAACCGTCAACAACTCAACCCTCGAGCCGACAGGGGAGAGCGAGCCATTTGGCGTCTCGCGTACCGCAAAGGCTGGAAACTCAGTCTCGAGGATATTTTAGATGGCACAATGCTTGACGAAAATTCTGCATTGAACGCCCTCAAGTCACTCGAGGCGAAACAACAAGCCAAACTCGAGTCAGACGGAACTTGGACACTGCTCGAAAAAGTTTAAAACAGTGGTTGTTCAAGCATTGATCTGACACTCAGGTTAACTGGTTGCAGCCACTTTAACGCTGTCTCGAGCACCAGATCATGCCCTTGCTCGAGGGCAGTCAAATCGTCGGTCATGCTGTAATCTGGCTCGAGTTTTTCGGGGATGGATTCGCCGTCCGCAAACAGGTTTTTGACGGCTGCCAAGCGCAATTCGCTCTGATCCAGAAGTTGTAGCGGCGCGAGCGCGGTTTGACACAAGCCGTAACTTGGTTCGCCAACAAAACGCGCCAGTTGTTCGCGTTGCAAGATGAGTCCCAGCAATTCGGCGGCGCTGGCGGTACTCGAGTTGGTCAGCACGATCAAATTGCCTTTAAAAGTTATCGGTTTCGGCAGCGCGTATCTCGAGGTTTTGTTGCCGACCGTCGCTTCAATCCCACCGTTTTTCAGGCTGTACAATTGCGTCGCGCCCCTCGAGCGCAACCTTAAGGCAGCACCGTCATGAAAGGCGCTTAAGGTTAAAAGCATCTCCTCGAGCAATCCGCCTGTGTTGAACCTTAAATCCAGAATCAGCGAATTTGCGCCGCTCGAGACCAGTTTGTTTAGTTGTTCGTGAACCCGAGCGGCAGTGCCAGACAAGCGAAACGACGGTATGCGCAGATAGCCAATTTTGGGTTTTGCAACAATCGATTCTGGAAAACCCAGATTGGTCAGCCAACCCAATTCTGGTGACATGTTTTTAATAAATTTTACGCCGCGCCGCTCGAGCGAGATTGTGATGGGCGTGTTATCAGAAAACTCGAGCTTTTTGGTCCAATTTTGGTTGTTGCGGGTGATGCTGGTGATCACATCGCCGATCATGACCCTGGCTTTGTCGGCTGGGCTGTTGTCAAGCACGCGGTACACCAGGTTTTGACGCAATTCGATGCCAAGCCCAAACCGTGCATCGTTCAAAGTGTCCCCTCGAGCCTCAGATCGTTTTTGCGTAGCTAGTTCGGGACTTAAGAATCTCGAGGTTTTGTCGGGAAGTGCTTTGGTGATGTTGCCCAATTCGTCATGAATTTTGTTGGTCGGACAATTTACATCCTCCCTGCAAAGGTTTGCGACGGCAATCTCGAGATTGGATTTGAGGGTTTTAAGGTCAATTTTTTCTGGTTCAACGTAATAATCTTCGATATAACCCAAAAACTGAGCTGCCAAATCCGAAGCTGGACTGGCTAAGGCTCGAGACAGCCCGAGCCATAAAAGTAAAATCACGAACATCAATTTGAGGCGCATCAATGAAGTTTAACCAAAAATCAAGCTGTTGTGAACAATCACTGACCGCCAATGTTCAAACTCTTCACCCGCACGCTCGAGCCACCAATGCCGCCCAAGTTAAATTTAAGATCGTCGGCAACAGCCTCAACGTTTTGTAAAAGCTCGAGAAAATTGCCCGCGACGGTAAACACCTCGAGCGGATGAGAAACCTTGCCGTTTTCAATCCAGAAGCCGTCGGCTTGCAAAGAGAAATCGCCGTTGATCGAGTTCGCGCCGGCGTGATAACCGTGAATGGCGGTCAGCAGCACGCCCTGGTCAAGACTCGAGATCAAATCTTGTTGTGTGCCAACACCTGGTTCGTTGTAAAAATTGGACGGAGACACCCCGACTGTGCCACGGTAGCCATACCTCGAGCCGTGTCCGGTACTTTGCAAACTGTCTTTGGCGGCGGTCTCACAGTTGTGCATGAAGTTTTTGAGGACGCCGCGCTCGAGCAAGACGAGTTTCTGGCTTGGGAAACCTTCGGCATCAAACGGTCGGGATTCAATTCCACCCAATCTGGTCGCGTCATCGAGAATACTGACCAAACTCGAGCCAATGTTTTGCTCGAGTTTGCCAGCCAGCGGACTTTTGCCGTCCTGAACTTGTTTGGCGCTGAACATGCCCGCAAAAGTGCCCAAGAACGTCGCCATGCAATCACGGTCAATCACGACTGGGTAACTGCCGCTCGGTGCGGGCAAACCGCCAAGCATCGCCAATGACTTCCGCACCGCCTCGAGCGCCGTTGTGGATGGGTCAAGCTGTTCAAACTCTCTCGAGAACTGGTGCTCGAAGTTGGATTTGTTCTGACCGTTTTCGCTGACCAAAGGACTGGCGTACTGGTAAGCAAAATTAAATTTGTAATCGCGTTCTAGTCCAGCCGTGTTCGCCACGGCAATTTGAGATTCGCCGTCCGTGTAACCAGCATAGGGAATGCTTTTCACCCTAGGATCGGCTGTTCGCACGGCTTGCTCGAGGTTGACCGCCAGTTGCACCTTACGTTCGACACTGACGCCCGAAAGTCCCTCGCCGTACAAATCGCCGACGTGGGGCGGTTCCGCCCAAGCGCCAATCACGGCGTGCCCTACAGGTTCGACCAATTCGGCGTTGCCCAGCGCCATCTCGAGGCAACGGTTCAGTGCCGCTTCGGAGAAATTTTCGGTAAAGCTGTAACCCCAAGCCTGATTGACCAGCGCCCTCACGCCCAAGCCCATTTGTTTTGAGAGCTTGAACTCGCTGACCTCGCCCTCGAAGGCTTTGATGCCCGTGCTGGCTCGAGACATGGCGTAGACTTCGACACTTGCGCCCTTGCTTTTTGCCAACTCGAGCACGAATGATCTGGCGTTCTCAAAATTCATGAGCGACCTCCCACGGTGATTTCCGAGATCAAAATATGTGGTTGTCCGACATCGGTCGGAATACTGCCCGAAACGCTGCCGCAATTGCCCTGACCCCTTGCCAGATCGCCCGCGACGCCCGTGATGTTCATCAAGTCTTCTGCGCCGTTGCCGACCAGTGCCGCGCCGCGAACTGGTTCGCAAATCTCGCCGTTGCGAATGATGTAACTTTCAACGACCGTGAAGTTGTAATCGCCCGTGCCAGGGCTGACCGAACCGCCGCCCATCGTCTTAGCGTACAAACCGTAACTGACCTGTTTGATGAGGCTCTCGGGCGTGTCTTGCCCCTCGAGAATAAAGGTGTTGCGCATTCTCGAGGCTGGGGCAAACGTGTAATTTTGACGCCGACCCGAGCCTGTGCGTTTAAAACCCGTTTTCAGTTCGCCGACGTAATCAACCATGAAGGATTTGAGGATGCCGTTTTCAATTAAAACTGTGCGTTCACTTGGCATTCCCTCATCGTCAATGTTGATGCTGCCCCAAGCCCCAGGAATCGTGCCGTCATCCACGGCGCTGACGCAGTCACCAGCGATGCGCTGACTCATCTTGTCGGCGAAGACGCTGGCATTCTTTTCGACCGCCGTCGTCTCGAGGATATGCCCGCAAGCCTCATGAAAAATCACGCCGCCAAAAGCATTGCCAATCACCACCGGAATCTTGCCCGCCGGCGCATAACCAGCGCCAACCATTGCGTTGGCAATCCGCGCCGCCTCCGCGCCAGTGCGTTCTGGCAAATCGCCGTCAAAAAACTCGAGTCCCAT
>JAYTKL010000507.1:0-10662 GCA_043730305.1 Deinococcales bacterium
CCAAAAATGGCAAACTCGAGTACCTGCCAGGCGAGAATCAGGGCAACCAAGTGCGCTCGGGAGCGATGCAACTTCCAGGTGATCCCAAACGACCACTGACCCTGACGCCAGGCACGCCAGCCTATCAACGCGCCGTCGAAAATGCGGTGCTCGACCCAAGGTTGCCGCCCGAGTACCAAGAGATGCTGAAAAATTATTACAAGTAATTTGTTAACATAACCGCATGAACCCGCTTCAAGCCGTACAACAAGGACTCGAGAAACTCAACCCGATCCCGCAACCATTGCGGGTTTTGATTGGCTCGAGCTGGTTCTGGCTGGCGGTTTGGGTGTCGTTGTGTGTTGGCATTACACGGTATTTGTTTGGCGAAAAACTTGGCGCTTGGCTTGGTTTAATCATTGCCGCCATCAGTTGGTGGACTTTTGTGCCAAATGGACGCGATGAACTGACCATTGCCCTCATCGTGTTTATTCTCGCGCAAGTGGTCGGTCTACTCTGGTCACGCTCGAGTTTGACCGCAGGTGCTCGAGGGGTCAAAACCTGCCCCGACTGCGCCGAGGAGGTCAAAACTCGCGCTCGAGTTTGCAAGCATTGCGGGTTTGAGTTTCAGACAAAAACAGTTTGAGTGAAACAAAGTCTGCCCCATTGAGCACCCCTTGAAAAAAAGGTGCTGTCTTGTGAGCAAGAAAGGAACGGCATTTGATGGAATGGTTTTTTAACAAACACAAGCAGTTTAGGCGGGTGTTCTCGAGGTTTGATCAGTCGGCACGGACTTTTTTAGCATTTGTTCAATTTGCTTCGTTGATGTTTTGGTTGCGGTAAATGTCAACAGTGCCTAATCTTTTAAGCGTTTGGCGGCAGCCGTCAGGGCTGGCAATATCAAATTAAGGTCGCCAATGATTCCGTAATCGGCAACCTTAAAGATCGGTGCTTCGGCATCTTTGTTGATCGCCACAATGTACTTACTTTTGCCCATGCCAGACAGGTGTTGCACCGCGCCCGATACCCCAGCGCAAATATAGGCATTAGGTTGCACTGTTTTTCCAGTTTGACCGACCTGTTCGGCGTACGGTCGCCAGCCAGCGTCCACCGCCGCTCGGGTTGCTCCGACACCTGCTCCCAACACATCGGCAAGGTCTTCGATCAGTTTGAAATTATCAGGACTGCCCATGCCACGCCCGCCCGTCACGACCACGTTTGCCTCGGTCAACGCAACCCGAGAGGTTTTCTCCTGGGTTCGACCCAAAACTTTGACACTCGAGGGATTCAATTCCAGTTCGACCTCAAAAATTTCTCCATCCTGCGTGTTTGGTGCGGCGGCGGGTTGGGTGTTTGGTTTGACGGTGGCAATCACCACGGCAGCCGTTGCCTCGAGCGTTTCGGTCACTCGAGCCAAGAATGCGTAATGGGCAATTCGCAAGCCGCCGTCAATGACTTCGAGTTTGACGGCATCTTCAAGGTACGGCGCGTCGAGACGCACCGCCAAGCGCGGCGCGAGTTCGCGCCCGGCTCGAGTTCCAGCAATCAAGACCACACTCGCCTCTGCCTGGTCTGCGATCTGCTGCAAGGCTTGGCTGTACACCCGAGCGTCATATGGCTCGAGTTTGCCGTCTTCGACCACCAAGACTTGCCCCACGTATTTTGCGGCTTCCTCGGCAACGTTGCTTGCTCCCGCACCCAACAGCGCAACCGTGATTTCTGGATTTAAACCTCGAGCCGCCGCGATCATCTCGAGCGATGTTTTTTTGAGTTTTTGAGTGTCGTGTTCCGCCAAAATCAAAATCATTCAGATCACCTTTGCTTCGTTATGCAGGAGTTTGATCAGTTCTTCAGCGGCGGCAGTCGGGTCTTTGCCGTCAATCAATTTGTTCAAACGCTGCTTTTCTTGAATCTCTTGACTGACGACCCGAACTTTGCCGCCCGTGACGCCGTAATCTGCCAGAGTGGCTTTGCGAATCTCTTTTTTCTTGGCTTTCATGATGTTGGGCAGTGTGGGGTATCGCGGCTCGTTCAAACCTTGCTGGGTGGTAATAACAGCGGGCAATTCAAGCTCGAGTTGTTCTTTGCCGTCGTCCACGTCGTGGGTGGCTTTGATGCTCGAGTTCTCAATTTCTAGCGCGGTGGTCCAAGTCACTTGATTCCAACCCAATGCTTGTGCCAGCGCCGCCCCCAAAGCTTGAGAGTCGGTGTCGGCGTGTTGCCCGCCGCAAAAAACGATGTCAGGTTGTTCTTCTTGCACGATTTTGGCAAGGATTTTGGCTTGCGTCACCACATCTAACAATTCACTGGATTCGACATGAATGGCCCGTTCGATGCCCATTGCCAGCGCCCGACGAATCGCATCTTCAAATTTTGCCCCGCCAAGTGCCACCGCCACAGTGTTCGCGCCGTCAGCGTTGATGCGCAATGCCTGTTCGACGCCGTACTCATCCATACCGTCCAGTGCCAGCGTCGCACCCTCGAGATCGACCAGTCCGTTTTTGGCTTTGACTCGAGCTTCGGCATCTGGAACTTGCCTGATTAAACACAGTATTTTCATGAATGTGAACCTCTCTAAAATATTATACCAAGTTTAAGAATTTGCGAACCCAAAAGCAATCATCAATCTTTCAAGCTGGTATTCTAAGCCATGACAGCGACCATTGCCGAACGTTATGTTCGCGCCGCCCACGGCGTTAACCTTTTCAAAGCGGGTTTTATTGATGCTTATTTCGGGCATCCAGCATGGACTAAACCTTTTTCGAGCAATCTACACGATCTGGGATCTGAACTCGAGCAACTTCAAAACGATGTGTCAACACTCGGTGCGCCCACACGCCGCGATTACTTGAAAGTTCAAATCCGAGCGATGCAAACGATGGTCAAACTCAAACGAGGTGATGCAATCTCGTTTCTCGAGGAAGTTCGTGGCTTGTTTGACATTGAACCAATTCGCAAAACCGAAAGTGACTTTGAAGCCGCACACCAAACACTCGAGGCACTGCTTCCTGGAAGCGGTACACTCCATGAACGGCGTCAAAAGGCTCGAGATAAATATAAACTCGACCCAAACCGACTGGGCAATGTGATTGACGTGATCTCGCTCGAGTTGCGACAACGAAGCAAAAAGTTGTTCAACTTGCCCGATCTTGAAACCTGCGAATACGCCTTGGTGCAAAACAAACCTTGGGGCGGCTACAACTGGTACTTGGGAAGTGGTCGCTCGAGGATTGATGTCAACACCGATCTGCCCAAGTTTTTGACCGATTTACCAGATTTGGTCGCTCACGAATCGTACCCAGGTCATCACTCTGAGCACGTCATCAAAGAACAAAACTTGGTTGTCGGGAACAACTGGCTCGAGTTTGGGATTCAATTGCTCGATTCGCCCGAATGTGTGTTGGCTGAGGGTATTGCCACCAGTGCGCTCGAAGTGGTCATGGACAATTCTGAATTAATCCAATGGGTGTCCGAAGAACTGGCTGCGATTGCAAATTTAAATTTGAGCCTCGAGGAAGTTCAAAAAACTTATCAAATCGCAAATGCTATGGCGTCGTTAACTTACGTTGCAGGCAATGCCGCGCTGATGTTGTTCGAGGAGCAAGTCCCTGAATCGAGCATCCTT
Source organism: Deinococcales bacterium (assembly GCA_043730305.1). Lineage (GTDB taxonomy): Bacteria > Deinococcota > Deinococci > Deinococcales > JAAFIG01 > JANXTZ01. Next base: position 3,605 of record JAYTKL010000507.1, read on the forward strand.
GAGTACCTGCAACACTTTCAACTTTCCACCAAAGACGAAGCCAAAAAAAGACTCGAGTTCATCAAGTACGCCCGTGGATATGTTTATACTTACTCCAAAGGTTATGACATGCTCAAACCACTCTTGGCGGGCAGTGACAAAGTGACTTGGTTTCAACGCCTGCTTCTAGAACCCGTGACCCCGAGCCAACTTAAATCTTGGGCTTTGGATTCTCGAGAAACTAAGCTATAAAATTGTTTTATGACTGCATTGCAAGGACGGATTCTGACTCCCGACGGTTGGCATGACGGCAAGATTGAATTTGGGACTTCGATAGAAAGTATAAAATACGGTTCACTACCCCAATATTCGCGTTACATCGTTCCAGGTTTCATTGATGTTCATGTTCATGGCGGCGGCGGTTTTGACACGATGGACGGCGTGCCAGGCATTCGTGGCATGTCAGCTTTCCACGCCAAACACGGTACAACTGGTTTGCTCGCCACGACCATTACAAACCCTTGGAACAACGTCGTTACCGCCCTCGAAAATGCCAAACAGGTCATGCTCGAGCCGAGTCCGGGCGCTCAAGTGTTGGGGGTTCATCTCGAGGGACCGTTTGTCAGCCCGTTTCGCTTGGGGGCGCAACCGAATTTTGTGGTCGAACCGACACTTGAACGCGTGCAAGAAGTTTTGGCATTTGAAGTGATTCGGGTCGTTACCATTGCTCCTGAACAACCAAAAGCTCCCGAGGCGTGTGAACTGTTTGCTCGCGCCGGCGTCAGGGTCAGTTTTGGGCATACGGTTGCCAGTTCAGACCAAGTTGAGTCAGCCATTCGGATTGTTGATGAAGCGGGTGGATTTTCGAGCGGCACGCACTTGTTCAACGCAATGGGTGGACTCGAAGGACGCAATCCTGGAATTGTTGGTGCAATCCTTGCCAATCCAAACGTCTGGGCAGAACTGATTTTAGATGGACACCACGTGCATTTCTCGAGTTTTAAAGCCGCTTTAAATGCCAAACCAGACCGCCTGATGTTGATTACCGACGCCATGCGAGCCGCTGGAATGCCAGACGGCGCTTATGACCTGGGTGGTCAAGTGGCATCCGTGGCACAAGGCACTGCTCGACTCGAGAATGGATCGCTGGCGGGCAGCGTTTTGACGATGGATCAAGCCATACGAAATGCGGTTCACGCTGGTCTAAATCTCGAGACCGCGATTGATCTGGCTTCGAGTCATCCTGCACGTTACCTAGGCTTCTCAAATAAGGGAAAACTTTTGCCAGGATGCGATGCCGATATTGTGGTACTTGATGATCGACTCGAGGTGCAGGCGGTTTTTGTGGCAGGAATTCAAGTCTCGTGATCTTAATGATGTATACGATTCGGGGCTGTGTGAAAAGTCATTTGATTGCAATAATTTATTCACAAGCAAGCAATAATCGTGAAATATTTCACATGATTTTAAGCTCATATCATTTCTTACTATTTTCACTTAATTTATTTCCAACGAGATGCGACCAATCCAATTTGTAACCAATTGGATTGGTTACAAATTGGATCTGCATTTTCAACAAATTCTTCTCGAGAGTATCAACCAGAGTTTTTTTCGATCAACTTGATGTGCAAATCCTCGAGTTGTTGACCATCGACCACACTTGGCGCGTCCGCCATGATATCTGCCCCTCGAGCATTTTTCGGGAAGGCAATCACGTCCCTGATGGTTTCCACCCCAGCCATGACCGCCACCATGCGGTCAATTCCCCAGGCAATGCCGCCATGCGGCGGTGTTCCGTATTCGAGGGCATCCATGAAAAATCCAAAGCGTTCTCGGGCTTCCTGGGTGCTAAACCCAATGGCGTTGAACATTTTTTCTTGCACTTCGGGTTGATGAATCCTGATGCTGCCGCCACCGACTTCAAAGCCGTTCAGCACAAGATCATAGGCTCGAGCTTTCATGCTGCCCATTTCTGACGTGCCAAATTTGGGTAAATCCTCAAGTGTCGGACTGGTGAAGGGATGGTGCATGAATGTATATGCGTTTCTTTCAGCATCAAACTCGAGCAGTGGGAAATCCACGACCCAGGAAAAGTGAAATCGTGGCGATTGTGCGGTGATGAGTTTCAATTCGTCACGGAGTGCCACACGTACCGCACCAAGGGCTTTGACGGCGGTAGCCCAGGTGTCTGCTCCAAAAAGCAAAGTGTTTCCTGCTTGCGCCCCTGTAGCCTCAAGCAAGGCGTTTATTTCGGCAGGGGAGAGGAACTTCGAGATTCCGCCCTCAAGCGATCTTGCCACCACTTTTGCCCATGCCAGACCTTTCGCACCGTTTTGTTTGGCGGAAAACTCGAGCGCCTCGATTTGCTTGCGCGTCAACTCGGCTGGAGCAACCAAGACTTTGACCACGCCGTCAGACTCGAGTGCAGATTTAAACACGCCAAAACCAGAATCTTTTAAAACACTCGAGACATCCGTGAACTCGAGATTGAAACGTTGATCTGGTTTATCAGAACCAAATCGGTTCATGGCGTCCTTGTAGGGGAGACGTGGGAATGGAATTGGAATTTCGACATCCAACGTTTTTTTGAAGACATGTTGAATCAAGCGTTCATTCAACTCGAGTACGTTATCCACATCAACAAAACTCATCTCAATATCGAGCTGCGTAAAATCGGGTTGACGGTCTGCCCGTAAATCCTCATCGCGGAAGCAACGCGCAATCTGAAAATACTTGTCAAAATTGGCGATCATTAAGAGCTGCTTGAAGAGTTGCGGCGATTGCGGCAGCGCATAAAACTCGCCAGGGTTGGTTCGGGAAGGCACAAGATAATCCCTTGCACCTTCGGGCGTGGATTTGGTCAGCATCGGGGTTTCGACGCTGATAAAACCTTCGGAATCCAGAAAATTGTAAATACTCGAGACAACTTTGTGACGCAATTTTAAAGCCTCACGTAAGGGTTCGCGGCGCAAATCGAGGTAACGGTATTTCATGCGAACTTCTTCCGAGGCGGTTAAAGGTGTGCCGTCCACAGGAAAAGGCACGGGTTTGGCAGTTGAAAGAACCTCGAGTCGTGTTGGAATGATTTCAATTTCACCCGTGGCGTACTGGACTGATCGGTTGTTTTCCTCGCGCAATTGAACCAAACCTTCAACCTCGAGCACAAACTCGGAACGAACATCGTTGGAAATGGCATAACTTAGGTTGCTGGCTTCAACCGTGATTTGCACAATGCCAGTTCGGTCACGCAGCACAATAAAATTTGCACCTTTGGTGTCACGAACGCGACTTGCCCAACCTTGCAAGAGTACGGTTTGACCAGCGTTTTTGGCAGAAAGATCGTTGCAGTAATGGGTACGTTTCATACACTCCTAAAAAATCTTGAGAAATAAATTGATGTCTAACGTCGCTCGAGAAACCAAGCTTCGAGATCGTGCAGGGGCACTTGAACCTGGTCTCGAGTGCTTAGGTTACGAACGCTGACAAACCTCTGTGCATTTTCCTCTTGCCCAATCAGAATTGCGTATCGAGCGCCAAATTTTTCGGCATCAGCCAAGGCTTTTCCAAGACCTTTAATTTTATAGGCGGTTAAAACCTGCCCAACATTTCGCACAACTCGAGCCACGTTACCGCTTGTGCCAATAAATGCTTCCTCGAGCGGGATGATGTATGCCAGCGGTTTGACCGCTGTTGGAATTGGAATGCCTTCAGCCTCGAGCGCCAGAATGATTCGTTCGACACCACTTCCCCAACCGATCCCCGGGATGTGCTGACCACCAAGCATCTCGGCAAGCCCGTCGTAGCGCCCACCTGCCAGAATGGTGTCACAACCGCGCATGGATTGGTCGTTGTGAATAAATTCAAACGCCGTGCGGCGGTAATAATCCAAACCGCGCACGATATTCGAGTCAAGCACAAAAGGAATTTTCCATTCGCGTAAATAGTGTTGCAGGGCTTCAAAGTGTTCTTTTGCCGCAACGCCCAAAAACTCGAGCATTGGTTTGATCCCCAGTTCACGCAATAACGCCTGATCATTCTTGTCTTTAGAATCAAGAATTCGCATTGGGTTTAACTCGAGACGCTCTTTGGAGTCGCTGGAAAGTTTGTCAAGAACAGGCAAGAGTCGCGTCCGCAGATACGCATTGAACTCGAGCCTGTCCTCTGGATCGCCAACACTGCCCAAATGAATCTGGTAATTTTCGATGCCCAAGGCGTTAAACAAACTCCAACCCGCATCAATGCACTCAGCATCGGTAAAGGCATCGCTCAGACCAATAATCTCGAGTCCCAACTGATGAAACTGCCGTTCCCGACCACGTTGCGGTTTCTCGGCACGAAACATCGGTTCAAACGTCCAGAATTTTGTGGGACTTGGTTTGCTCGAGAAACCATGCTCGAGAAATGCTCGAACCATTGGCGCGGTGGCTTCGGGGCGAAGTGTCAAGTTGCGATCACCCTTGTCGGTAAAGTTGTACATTTCTTTGCGGACAATATCGCTTGATTCGCCAACCGCTTTATGAAACACACCAGTGTTTTCAAAAATCGGGGTATGGATTTCACCTGCACCAAAACGCTCGAGCACCACACGGGCAGTTTCGGTAATGAACCGCCACGCTGGGGCATCGCTGGGAAGGCGATCTTTTGTGCCTTTGATCGTCGAAAACTTCACGGCTGCATCATAACGGCTTTAGGCTGGTGCGTCACCATGCCAATACAAAATCGCCGTTGAAATGAAACTCAACGGCGGTCAGGTTTTGCTCGAGTTTAAGGATTGACGCTGTAAGGCAAGTAGTTAGACTGCACACCACCAACATCAACAAAGACAAAATGCCCACCAGGACGAGCGCCGACTGGGACTTTTAAAACGATTTCGGTTGAAGTCCATGAAACAATGTCAGAACTCGAGTTTTTCACGCCACCATTGCCGATTTCATCCGCGCCGAATGTGACGCTGCTGTTGCTTGGTCCGCCAAGGTAGCGACCTTGAATCGTTAAACTTTGACCAACGGCGGCAGGTTCGGAGAGTTTGATCAAGACTGGCAGCACGCTTGGACGGTCTGGACTTGGAGCACAACCGACAAACACTGCGGCGACAGATGCGAGTAAAACGGTTTGAAATTTCATGTTGAACCTCCTGGGGATTTGAACTGACTGATGTTGCCTGAAACTGGTACTAAAATGTATTGTAACGCAATTGACGGAGTTCAGGCGGTCATTCTTGGAATGGCAAAAAAGTGCTCATTTGATTCTTGCGCAATCAAGCAAAATCCACAGCGGTTTTCCTCGAGCTTGATGCCAGATTTGGTTTAGGATTTGCAGATTATTTATACTTATGTTTATTGTACTAAGCACGAGTATGATATGCTGATCAAATCATGATTCAAAAACTGATTCCAATTATCGCGCTCGAGGTTATTGTACTTACCGTTCTGGTGGTGCTCTGGACTTCCAAAACCATTGACGAAACCATGTTTGCCATTGGTGCGATTGTCATCTCGAGCATCAGTGGCGCGGCAGTGGCTTCAAGCCTGAGAAAACCCAAGTCGTGAGTGGCAAACTCGAGCTTCAACTCGTTTCCAAATTCCAGAATTCTGAAAACCGCAAACGCGAAGCCGTTCGTGCCGCTCACGATCAAGACGAAACCACGTTGCTCGAGCTGCTCAACCATTACCTGACTTTAAAAAGCGCTCGTAAATCCGACACCTCGTCCGACACCAGACGACTGTACGAACTGGCGGTACGGCGTTTTCTTGAATTTGCCAATCGTGACGGCGCGAAGCTCGAGTTGACACGGCTGGAAGCAGAAGATATTGAATTTTGGATGGTAGGTTTGCAGCAGGAAGGTTTGACGCCAGGCTCGATTGCCGCTTACCTATACGGCTTACGAGCCATGTACCGTGCCCTCATCTGGGCGAAGGCAGCCAGCAGCAATCCGCCAGGGGAGGTCAGACCGCCCAAAGATCCGACGCCCGCCCACTCGAGAAAAAATGCGCTCTCCCCTGCTTTGTACCGCGATTTGCTCGAGGCTCCGTCACTCAAATATGGCGTTGATGACTCCCGTCACGCTCGAGATGTGCTGCTGTTGGCGTTGGGTGGCTCAGCGGGGCTGCGGGCGATGGAAATTGTCAGTTTAAACCTGACTGACATTGAAATGGGCGTCAAGCGCTTGACCGTAAAATCGGGCAAGGGCGGCAAACAGCGCTTTATTCCGCTCTCTAAAAACATCATAGTACTCCTCAAAACCTGGCTTGAGGTGCGTCAAGGCATGGTCTTGCGCAACGAGATTTTAACGTCTGAAACGGCATTGCTGGTGTCTGTCTCGAGGAATGACTCGAGTGGGAAACGCTTGACCACCGACGGGGCGCGGTTTATTGCCAAAGGCTATTACCAATCTATGGGTTTACCCGCCGCCATGTGGGGCTTGCATACCTTGCGTCGCACTGCCGGAACGCACCTTTATAGGGCAACTCGGGATTTACACGTGGTTGCGGATGTTCTCGGACATGCCAGCGTCAACACCAGCGCAATTTACGCCAAAATGGATATGGACGTTCGCCGTGAAGCGCTGGAGAAAATGGAATCCATGCGCGATGAAGCCCAATAGCCAAAATTCTGGGGTGTTAGAACCCTCGAGAAAGGCTCGAGGCAGCTTAAAATGGCTTATAACGCGAAGCATGATTTTATGTCGTCTGGCACGTAATTATCACACCAAGACTCAACATCTTGGATATTCAAGCAGCAAATGAGTAGGATTATTGGCAATCTCGAGTTACTGTACAACGGCATATTCTGGAATCGCTTCGTTTTTAATACTAAAGGTTCTCGAGACACCACTTGCATCTGTGGTCACACCCCAAAGTGCATCGGCGATTTCCATTGTGGCTTTTTGGTGTGTCACCAGAATAAACTGCGTGCCTTTGTCGGAAAGCACTTTTAAGAATTGCGTAAAACGCCGAATGTTCGCCTCGTCCAGCGGCGCATCAACTTCATCCAGCACCGCCAACGGTAAACCTCGAGAATCTTCGGGCGCTTGGGCGAGGGCAAACAAAAATCCCAGCGCCGCCATCGTGCGTTCGCCG
>JAYTKL010000508.1:0-2745 GCA_043730305.1 Deinococcales bacterium
AGGAAAATTGCTGTTTCAAGCCTTTTATTTTGTGGATGCCAAATCCAAAAAATTTGTCATCACCTGCACTGCCCTCCCCAGCCAACGCGCCAAGATCGAACCTGATTGCGATGCCTTGGTGAAATCGTTTAACCTCGAGTGATGACCCAGAAACCAAGCCGAAAACCGTTCAGTCTCGCGCAACGCCAAGCTCTTTGGGCGTACGTCTTTTTGCTCGTTCCGATGGCATTCTTTTTGCTGGTACGCCTTTACCCAGCCTTCTCGAGCTTGCTGCTGAGCCTGCGCGATTACCGTCCGTCTCGAGAGGTCAACCCGTTTATTGGTTTTAAAAATTTTCAGGACATTGCCGCCGATGCCGTGTTCTGGCGTGCGATGCTCAACACGCTCCTTTACACCGTCATCGGTGTGCCGGCGCAGTTGGTACTGGGGATTCTGGTTGCCTTGATGCTGCAAGGCATCAACAAAGCCAAAGGCTTGTTCAGGGCAATTTACTTCATGCCGTTTGTCACGCCGATTGTCGCCAGCGCCTGGGTTTGGCAAAGTTTCCTGAATCAAAATTTTGGTCCAGTCAATCAACTTTTCACAGTTCTTGGCATCCCAAATCAACCGTTTTTCGCCTCGCCGTACCAGGCATTGCCGAGTGTGGCGGCGTTTGTGGTCTGGCAGCAACTCGGCTTTCAGATTGTTCTGTTCTTGGCGGGTTTAGAAGCCATCCCGCGCACGTATCTCGAGGCGGCAAGTCTGGACGGCGCGAGTGGCTGGCAGGTGTTCAGGTACATCAAACTGCCACTGTTAAACCCGACCATTGTCTTCAGCGTGGTCATTGGCACGACCGGTTTTTTGCAACTCTTTGCCCAGGTGGTCAACATCAATTTTGGCGATCAAGGAGGACCACTTAACAGTACCTTGACGGTCGCGGTTTACATTTACAAGGTCGCATTTCAAGATTTTAAAATGGGTCGTGCGTCCGCCATTACGGTCGTGCTGTTCGCCATTATCTTGCTGATTACGGTCTTTCAATTGCGCGTCTTGCGAAGGCGGGTGGATTACTGATGCAAGCTGCCAATTCCAAACCTCGAGTCTCGAGCAACCAAACGTGGTTGTACGTGGTGTTGACTTTGGGAAGTCTGCTGACCGCGTTTCCATTCTTTTGGATGCTGTCCACCAGTTTTAAAACCTATTCGGATGTCTTTCAACCAGGCTTTTTTCCGCCGAATCCGACGCTCGAGAATTACGTTGAGGTGATCGCCAGAACCAGTTTTTTGCGTTGGTTTCTGAATTCAATTTTGGTCGCGGCTGGCACGACGGTTTTAGTCTTGTTTTTTGATTCGCTGGTTGGTTACACACTTGCAAAACTCAAATTCCCAGGCAAGGAAATCATTTTTGTGCTTATTCTCTCGACCCTGATGATTCCAACCGAAATGCTGGTGATTCCGTGGTTTGTCGGTGCGGTGCAGTTGCACATTGCCGACTCGTATTTTGCGATAGCCTTGCCAGGTTTGATCTCGGCGTTTGGTGTGTTTTTGATGCGCGGTTTTTTTGAAGGCATTCCCGACGAACTTTTTGATGCCGCACGTATTGATGGCTTGAGCGAATTTGGTTTGTTCTGGCGGATCGGCTTGCCACTCGTGCGACCCGCTTTAAGTGCGCTGGCAATCTTTACCTTCTTGGGCAATTACAACGCGTTTTTGTGGCCACTGATTATCATTCAAAGCGCTGGAATGCGCACCCTTCCCGTCGGTATCGCACTTTTTTCGGGCGAAACGGGCGGGCAGTGGCATCTGATCATGGCAGCCTCGAGCCTTGCCGTGATTCCGGTGCTGGCGGTCTTTGCGGTGTTTCAAAAGCAGATCATTGAAGGTGTGGTTCTGACAGGCGTCAAAGGCTGAACTCGAGTAAGATGAATGGGTGAGTGATCCCAGGCGTTGGAGTGAAGATTACGTGGCGCATGTCTTGCGTCCAAATTTCTCTCAAGCCAAGCGCTACCTGTTCAAGCCGCTTTTAATGGCAAACAAAGCCCACACGGTCATGCTCGAGCATTGCGGTTTGCTCGAGCGTACAGAAGCCCAAAAACTCTTGATGGCGCTGCGCGAGATTGATGCGGCGGGTTCACGGTCTTTTGCGTATTCGGAGCGTTTTGAAGATTTGTACTTCGCCGTCGAATCGCGTCTGATCGAACTGGCTGGCGTGGACGCGGGCGGCAATTTGCAAATTGCTCGCTCGAGAAACGACCTCGATGCCGCCATGATTCGCATGGTCTTGCGTGAAACGATCCTTGGGATTCTCGAGGCGCTGGCAGATTTGCGGCGGGCGCTAATTGACCGGGCGCTCGAGAACGTGGATTCGATCATGCCTGGGTACACCCACAATCAACCCGCGCAACCGACCACACTGGCGCATTATCTGGGCAGCATCATCTCAGCGCTCGAGCGTGATGCGCGGCGTTTTCACATGGCTTTTGGCACGGTCAACCGCAGCCCACTCGGGGCGGCTGCCATGACGACAACAGGCTTTCCGATTCGACGCGACCTCAGCGCCGAACTGCTCGGCTTTGAGGGTTTGGTGGTCAACGGCATCGATGCCGTGGGCAGCTCTGACCACTCGCTCGAGAGTGTCAATGCCGTGTTGACCTGCGAATCGAACCTCTCGAGGTTTAATTTTGATCTTCTGACCTGGTCCACCCGTGAGGTTAATTTCTTGCGCGTGCCAGATCAGTTCGTGCAAATCTCTTCGATCATGCCACAA
>JAYTKL010000509.1:0-1460 GCA_043730305.1 Deinococcales bacterium
ATAGTCGAGTTCAGTTTGTGGCACGTAACGTTTTAAAGCGCGTGGCGTTCCCGCCAGCAAAATACCTGCAATGTTGGGCTGTTCACCTTCCAGCAGCCCGAGCGCTGAGAGCAAATCCAGATCGGGCAATTCTGCCAGACCCGCCCCGCGCCGCGACTCGAGCACCCCACGAAGGCGGTGCACCTCGAGCGGGTCAATATCGGACAAACTGCTCATCGGTGGCACGGTCGCCGTGAAATCGGGGTCAGGCATCGGGTCGGCGGCACTTGCGCCCAGAGGCTCGAGGCTCGTACCGTTCCAGTGCAGCACCTCGCCTTGTGGGGTTGCCAGCACCGTGCGCGAGCGTGGCACGTTGACCACCAGCAAAGATTTGCCCTCTAAAGTCGCCGAGGTGCAATTGACCGTCAGTTTGCCACTGGTCAACTCGTAAAGCGCGTGCGTCAGTTGCAACGGGTGCAAGTCGGGCGCACCCTCGAGCGTCCCGTCTCGGGTCACACCAACAACCATCGTGCCGCCTTTGGCGTTGGCAAGCCCCACCGCATGACGCGCCAGTTCGGCAGGGTTCACGTTCCCGTCGAGCATGACGGTGGTGTCTCGAGAGTTGCGAAAAAGGCTCGAGAGGTCGGTGGCAAGCATTTTGGTAGGTTAACATTTTCGCTTGTGGAAAATTACGAATTCAAATGTTGGAAACCAAACGTGTTGAAATGTTTTAAGAGATTTTGAGAACTTTTACAGCAGTTTTCATATCCGTTGACGCGCTTCTTGACCCTGAAAACAGCACCTCACGGGCTTGGGTCGCTTCGCGTCAAACATTGTGCAAGTGCTGTAAAACTCGAGTTTCGTTTTTAATTTCATCACGCTGAGATCAAATGAGCCGTGCTCATATTACTTTGAGTCGATAAAGAGAATATATTTTTGTGAGCTTATGGTGTAAGAATTTCGTCATACACGAAGTTTTAACATCCTTGGCATGGGTAGTCTAGCAAGTCTTGAGGAGAAAATAATGAAGCAAATCCGACCCCACCAAAATGTGAATCAAGCCAGACGATTGAATTTCGATAGAACGACGGTCTGCAATGTGCTTGCATTCATCGTTGTTGGTTCCATGCTCAGTTCTTGCGGTACGGCGATCATCACAAATCAAGATTCGGTTGTCACCGATACAACTCGAGTTGCTCCGCTGCGTTTTGACAAGATTTTGACTGTTACCGTCACCTCAAGCGATATTCGCTCGAGTATTGAAAAGCTGTACGGCGGCAAGGTCGTGACCTGGCATCCGGAGTCAAGCTTTGCCACCCTTGGTCTGAGCACAACCGCAGCCAGTGTGCTGAAAGCGTCAACAAAAATTATTGCCCTGGAATCAAACAAGAATACAATCCGACCACCTGAAACAGCGATCAGGGCTGCCGCCCTGGGAATCGGGACTTGGGCTTCGGGCTGGTCCACTTGGGGTGCGGGTT
>JAYTKL010000510.1:0-1623 GCA_043730305.1 Deinococcales bacterium
CGGTCACAATCCGAAAATTCACCAGAAAATTCACCACACCAAAAGCCAGTCCCTCGAGCATCATGATGATGGTGGCGTACCTTAAACCTTTAAGGGTATTTGGAGCGTTCAAAATTTGATTCAGAAACCCTTGTTTTTCGGGTGGGCTGGCAGCACCCAAACCCACTTTGAGCATGAATTTAAAAAACGGTGTGCCGAGTATCAATGACCCGCCCATGACCAGCGCCGTCAACATATGACGATACGAATCTTTGAGGGCGAACGCCGCGCCGTCAATCCGCAAAAACGCCAGCGCCCCACCTGCCAAAGCGCCAGAACCCGCCAGCAGCGTGACGGGATTGAAAACCCTGGTTCTGAACAAATCAATCGCAATGTAGCTGACTGGAATCAACGCGGCGATGATGTAGGTCGTGACCGTGCCGAAAATATCGGAAAAACCAATCCCGTCGCCCTTGGCGTCTTTGCCCAATAAGCTTGGGCTGAGCAGCGCCACAGGAATGGCAAGTGTGAAAATCAAATCCAGAATCAGTTTTTTGAGCTGACCTTTTTGTGCAGCAGTTTGCGCGGCGGTGGCTTGTGGTTCTGACATGCACTTAGTTTACCGTTCTGGCTCGAGAAGCCCAAATCAATCTGGGATCACGGCGGTGGCTTCAATTTCAACTTTGGCTCGAGGCTCGAGCAGGGCACTGACCTCGACCACGCTCATGACGGGGTAATGCCGTCCGATGACGCTGCGGTACACAGCCCCAAGACGGGTTTGATGCTCCAAGTATTCGGTTTTGTCGGTGATAAACCAGGTCAACCGCACCAGATGCTCGGGTTTGCCACCCGCCTCGAGCATCACGGCGACAATGTTTTGCAATGCTTGCTGGGTTTGCTCGACAAAATCGTCGGTTTCAAATTCGCAGTTTGCATTCCAACCGATCATGCCCGAGGTAAAAACGAGCGTTCCTTTGGCGGCAATGCCGTTGGCGTAACCTTTTGGTTTTGCCCAATCTGGGGGTTGAAGGGTTTTCATGATTGTCCTTGACTGCTCTGGCTGGCTTCTTGACGCAAGCGAAAGCGTTGCAGTTTACCCGATTGGGTTTTGGGCAGTGCGTCACGAAATTCGATGGCTCGAGGGTACTTGTACGGTGCGATGCGTTGTTTGACAAAATCTTGCAACTCTTTGGCAAGCGCATCCGTCGCTTCAAGACCTTGGCGCAACACAATATAGGCTTTGACGATCTGACCCCGTTCGTTGTCGGGCACACCAACCACAGCGCACTCGAGAATACCTTTGTGCTGCAACAGGGCGGCTTCGACCTCAGGACCCGCAATGTTGTAGCCGCTCGAGACAATCATGTCATCGGTGCGGGCTTGGTAAATAAAGTAACCCTCAGGGTCAATCAGGTAGGCGTCACCGGTCAAGTTCCAGCCGTTTTGCACGTAATCGTGTTGACGGTCATCGTTTAAGTAACGGCAACCCGTTGGTCCTTTGACCGCCAGGCGTCCGATTTGACCTGTCGCCAAAGGCTTGCCTTCAGGGTCGAGCACGCAGGCTTGAAAACCTGGCACGGGTTTGCCGGTTGCGCCCGCTCGAGCATTATTTTCGCTGGCGGAAATAAAAATGTGCAGCATTTC
>JAYTKL010000511.1:0-1454 GCA_043730305.1 Deinococcales bacterium
CACCCGAGCATTAAAATTTAAAACCTGTTTTGCACGTGCCAACAAACTTTTGGGCGTGACTTTACGGTAGCGCTCGAGGTCAAAGGCGAAGCTGTTTGGATTGCCCAGGTAAAACTGATAATTGTTCAGGGCGTCGGCTTTGGCAGCCAAATCTTGCAAACCCTCGAGTTTCTCAGTCTCGAGCGCCCGCACATACGGTAGCAAACTTGCGACAGTCACACCTTTTTTCAGAAATTCTTTCAAGTTTTTGTCAATCGCTGCCTCGAGTTTCCCAGGCGTGATGCCACTGGCAGGAATCGCTTCTATCGTAAAAACACCGCCCAAGGCTTGGGAAATATTGGAAACGCTGACATCCTCCGCCAGACCACTCACGACCAAACTTTGGTACAACCGACTCGAGTAACCCATCCCCAGCACTTGCGCCAGCAAATCGGTTTCGGCATCGTTGTAACCGTACAGGCGCGGGCTGTGCCACGCCATAATCACTTTTGGCGCGGAGACATTGTCGGCAAAGGTTGCCCGTTTGACCGACAGTAATTTTGCATCAGGTACGGGTTTACGCAAAATATCGGACGCCCTGGGAATGCTTTTAAACAAGCTCGAGATCAGGGGTTTGATTTTCTTCGGATCAAAATCCCCTGCCACCACCACCGAGGCGTTGTTTGGCACGTAATACGTGTTGAAAAACCGTTTGACATCCACCACCGTCGCCGCGTTCAAATCCTCTTCTGTGCCGATTACAGGATTAAAATACGGATGGTTGCTTGGGTACAAATATTTGGTTAACGCATCCTCGGCTTGGGCGTAAGGTGTCTCGAGCACATTCTGGCGCATTTCGTTCAAGACCACATTTCGTTGCAAATCAAGTTTTTTCTGGTCAATGTTTTTGCCCAGATTTGCCATTCGGTCCGCCTCGAGCCACAACAAGGTTGGAAGTTGCGCACTTGGACCGCTTGAGTAATAATTGGTGTAATCGGCGTTGGTGCTGGCATTGTTGCTGCCGCCGCCTGATTCCATGATCTTGTCAAAATTGGCTGCGGCTTTGGTGCCCATGAACATTAAGTGCTCGAACAAATGCGCGAATCCCGAACGCATGGCGGGTTCGTCTTTGGAACCCACCCGAAACCAGAGGTTGACTGCCGCCGTGGGTAAGCTGTGATCAACGTGCAAAATAACGGTCAAACCGTTTTGCAAAACGTATTTTTCGGTTGCCACATTTAGCTTTTGGGCAACACCCACAGACAGCAAACTCGAGATGGTTAACGCAGCAAAAATCAGGGTTTTTTTAAATCTGGTCATCTTAAACCCAGGGTATCACCTGAGCCAATGACCGTGTTGAAATCGTAAATTTGATTCAAAACAGGTAGTGCTGTTACTTCCAGTCGCTACTCTTATTTCCGCTTCTTGCTCGTAAGACAGCACCTTGCGGGCTACTCGCGCTTCGCTTCTTGACC
>JAYTKL010000512.1:0-1257 GCA_043730305.1 Deinococcales bacterium
TGCTTGCTGGTGTTGTTCAATGTTGGGTTGGGTCGGTCTGCTCGAGCGATTAAAGAGACGATGTATTTGCTTGCGTGACCATGCACACCCCTCAGTTACCTTGCGCAAAGAATAATGCAAGAAAATCTGTGTCAATCAATCGTATCTACCACCATTTGCGCCATTTGAAGTAAGCAGCAAACGCCAGCGCCGCCGCAATAAAACTGCTCCAAGCGAACGCATAACCGTATTTCCAAGGCAATTCGGGCATGAATTCAAAATTCATGCCCCAAACCCCAGCCAAAAACGTTAAGGGCAAAAAGATGGTGCTGACCGTCGTTAAAGTTTTCATGACCTCATTCATGCGGTTGCTCTGCACGGTCAAATGCACGTCCAGCAAACTCGAGAGCACATCTCTGGCACTGTCAATGCCGTCATAAATTCGGGTCAGATGGTCGCTGACATCGCGCAGGTAAATCGCACCTTCTGGGGAAAGTGCGGTGGCGTGCCTCGAGAATTGCGCCACGTTCTCGCGGGCGCTTGAGGCGAGCCGTCTGGCGGCGATGATCGTGTGTTTGAGTTCAAACACCCTTGCCGCAAATTCTTGGCTGGGCATGACGCGCGTGGGGTGAAAGACTGCCTCCTCGAGTTCGTCGGTGCGAAGCTCGAGTTCGTCCAAGAAAATAAAAAACGTGTCTGTGCCCTCGTCGAGAATCGTGTACAAAACATCGGTGGCGCTCAAACCCTTGCGATTCTCGAGTTCTTTCCAAGTGCCTTCAATGAAGGTGATCGGTTCGTGCCGTATTGTCACCACACTCTCGAGGTCTGGATACCAGAAGATAGCGACTTTCTCGGTGCGGTCGGTGACATCTTCTGGTTCGGCAAGGGTGCGCAAGACCAGAAACAAATGCTCTGGGTAAGATTCAAAACGCGCCCACTGCTCAGGGTCAAGTGCATCCTCGAGCGCGAGTCGGTTGAAACGAAAATACTTTCCCAACCGCAACAGGTCAACCTCGTGTGGGTTTTCGACATCCACCCAGACACGGTTTTGCTTTTGCTCGAGTGCCAAGTCGTCGTTGGTTTCCAAGCATTTCACCCGAATACCAGGTTTTGCGGCAATCATCGGGTGTTTGGATTCGGGAACGGGCAGCATTAACTTTAGTTTACCCGTTAAGCTAGACGCATGACGGAATTTCAGACCAAACTCGAGCCAATATTAAACAGTTTTTCTGGAGTGATTGGGTTTTACGCCAAACGCCTTGACGATGGTTTCACGCT
>JAYTKL010000513.1:0-6737 GCA_043730305.1 Deinococcales bacterium
GCGGCTGGCTCGAGCATGTTAAGTTCGGTTGGTTGGTCGGCACGGTTTCGGGCTTTACATTGAACTTTTGGCGGCTCGAGTTTGATGATTAAGTTTCCATCCTCGAGTGAAATGTTGCCAACGTGATAATTGATGGCTGGCATGGTGTCGTTGCCGTACTCGAGTTTGAGTTCGCTGGTGGTGGTCACGGGTACGCCACTGGCGGCGCGATCAAAGATGCTTAAGAATTTTTTGGCGCTCATGAATTCTTTTTTATCATCTTTTTCGGGATTCCAGAGTTGCACAATCGTTTCAGTCCAAGCGTCACTTTTTCCGCCGCAATCCATGGTTTGGTAACTGACCGCTTTGACTTCGGTGACGTGATAGCCGGCTGGTACTCGAGCATTGCCAGCATCGAAAATAACTGGTGTGTCATTGTGCTGGCGAAGGTTGGAAACGAATTCTTGGGTTTTCATGATTTTTCTCCTTTTACATTGACGGGAATCAATGTGTAAAACCAAATTTTTTAGCAGCAATTCTCGAGCAGTGCTTTTGCCATTTTAAAACCTCGAGTATCGAGCGCGTAATACATCCACTTGCCACGTTTTTCGGTTTTGACCAAACCCGCCGAGGACAGGCATTTCATGTGATGACTGACCGTGGGTTGACTCAAACCCGTGACCTCCTCGAGGTCGCAACCGCAAACACCGTCGCCGCAACAACCCGCCTGACCACTTGCCAGAAATTGCAAAATTTTAAGCCGAGCAGGATCAGCCAGCGCTTTAAAAACCCAAGCTGCACCCTCGAGACCCAATGCCAGGTTTTGTTCGGCATTCAAGGTCATGTTTGGCTCGAGTTGAATCAACGTGGGCATGAGCGAACAATACAAAACATATTGATGAATGTCAATATGTAATACAAAAGCTCGAGCCACCCGAAAAATCAAGTGGCTCGAAGATAAAAAATAATTTTACAATGTCAAACTGGTCGCAGAATCTCGAATTGGAACGTTAGAGCTGCTGGCAGTGTTATCACCAAGTTGCCCATTACTGCCCAAACCCCAGCAATAAGCGTTTCCAGCCGTATTGAACGCGCAACTGTGTTTCGTACCAACATCAATTCCAGAATACAGAACTGCACCTGCACTGGGCTGGCTGACCAAATTGGGAATCAAAACATTAAAATTCGCACCGTTGCCAAGTTCGCCGTCCACGTTAAAACCCCAACAATAGGCGTCACCACTTTTGGCAATCGCGCAGGTGTGAAAACCTCCCGTGGCGATGCTCGAGTATTCAACGCTGCCAGCGCTGGGATCGCTGACCAGCACTGGTGCATTTGATGGATTGATGGTGTTGTTGCCCAGATTTCCATTGCCATTGTTGCCCCAACAATATGCTCTGCCATTTGATTGTATGCCGCACGAGAAATCATTGCCCGCCGAAATACCCGTGTAGGTGATCCCAACCGCCGCAGTCACCAACACTGGAATGCTCGAGGCTGCGTTGCTGCCGTTACCCAACTGACCTTCAAGATTGCGTCCCCAACAATACGCGACGTTGCTCGAGGCGAGGGCACACGTATGCGAGTAGCCCACACTGATGCTGATGTAAGTTTCAGGACCCGCACTTGGGTTGCTAACCAGCAATGGAATGTTGGAGCTGGCACCTGCGCCACTGTTGCCAAGTTGTCCATTGCCGTTATCACCCCAGCAATAAGCATTACTGTTCAGGCTGACCGCGCAGGTGTGACCGTTGCTGGCGCTGATACTGGAATACGTTTTGGGTCCGCCTGCTGGGTTCGCCACCAGAACAGGTGTGTTGGAAGAAAACGTTGTGCCATCACCAAGTCGCCCCGCAAAATTGTTGCCCCAACAGTACGCCACGCCGCTTAAACTGAGCGCACAACTGTGAATATTGCCCGTCACGATGCTCGAGAATTTAACGCCCGTGCTTACCGCAACTGGGACAAGAGAAGTACCGCCCGTTACGCCATTTCCCAGTTGTCCACTGCCATTTTCGCCCCAACAGTACGCTGTACCGACCGCGTTTAAACCACACGAGTGGCTGTCTCCTGCGCTGATGCGTCCAATGCCCAGCGCAAAGATACTTGCGCCCAGGCTCGAGGTAGAAACATCATCCACAGTTTTGCTCGCCAAGGTTGGTATTTCGCGTTGCAAACCAAATTGCATCAATTCGGTTGCGGTCACACTCGAGCCTCGGGTTTGAGTCACCGTAACTTCTTCGTTTGGCATTAAGCTTCGGGTCACTCGGGAAACGCTTTCGTCCATGACCACGAAATTCATGATGAACTTGTACGCCGAAGCCGACTTGGGAACACGCAGTGCCAGGGTCACAAAACCAGTTTTACCCAACGCAATAATTCTCGAGTTGGTAGTGCAGTTCGCGGCAATGCTGGTGTCGCAACGTGCCGAGAACCCGTAATTGAGCAAGGTGTCGCTGGCGGTCATGGCGGTCGGGGTTGCCAACGCGGTGGCGGTTGAAACCTCTTGGGTTGTGAATGCTTGAAAATCGGCTTTTGGGGTGTCAAGCACGATATTGCCTAAACTGAGCGTCACCGCATGAACAGGAGCGACCAATTTGGCAAGTCGTGCTTGTTCGCTGGTGTTTGTAACCCCACCAAAATTGGCAATCGTTTGAATTGCGGTGCCGCCAATGTTTCCCGCTTTGGCTTGGGCGTACAAGGTTAAATTACTAAACCCTAACGTGCTCGAGACTGCATGAGACACGGGAAAAGTCGCAACCAAATAATTGTAAGGATCATTGGTTGACGTAATCACCTGGGTTGTTCCCGTACCAAACACCACATCGGGTTCGCGCAAGGTGCTGACCCTGTTGGCAAAGCGCAGGCTCGAGACGCCAGTAGAGTCAAGACTCAATTCTACCGCTCCCACCACTCGAGTCGGCATTGGGCTGTTTTGTATCGGCATTGTGTTGCATGCAGTCACAACCGTTAATGCAACCAAACCATAAAATCCAATATGTTTCATCGCTTCCTCCTCAAAGGTGATGCTCGAAATTGAGTTGTTATATCACTTTTCTCGTCATAAACAATGTTTTGGCTGTTTTCACCACGTCTTTGGCGAGCTTTGTTGCGTCATCAATTGTAGTTTTACCAGTCATAATCAATTGTAGTTTTACCAGTCATATTTTTTCCCCTGCTTTCGAGCTTTAGGCTAGGAGTGCTTTTGAGCTTAAGGCTATGAGCCGAGGCTGAGGATAAACTGAATACAAACTGAATAAAGATAAAATGAAGATAACATTTTGAAAACCAAAACCGTCCTTGAATTGTTATTCAAGGACGGTTTCAAACTCAAAGCCAGACCAAATGAAGAAATCCTCGAGCAACCCTGGGGCTAAAACCAGACGCAAACGCCAACAACCGTTTTCGGATCACGGTACACCACGTTCGCACCGCCCTTGGACGACCCGACGCGCTGCAAGAGAAATAATGTACAGTGCACGTTGGTGCGTTCCTGAAACATAGATAAAAACAGCGAATAACCCATCTGTTACTGTAAAACTTCATGCTTGAGGCAGGATTTTAGGTGCAGGCTCGAGATCATTCCAAAAATCCCCCTTGCGCTTTTTGAATTCCGCGTTTATAGTCCTGTTCGCGCCCTCGGCGTAACGCGGTGGTGGCTCTCGAACCAGGTCAGGTCCGGAAGGAAGCAGCCTTAAGGGATGACCCTCAGGTGCCGTTGCTCACCGATGGCGCACTTTTATTTGATCACCCGTTCGAAAGATTTTAATCTCTCGAGCTTTCATTTTGAACCTCATCCCTCGGGGCGGTAGACTGATGGCATGGCTGCGATTTACCAACGCTCGAGACCAATTCACTGGGATGAAGTCATCGGGCAAGAACATGTCAAAGACGTGCTGCGCCCTGCGCTCGAGCGTGGACGGATTGGTCATGCGTACCTGTTCTCGGGTCCGCGTGGGGTGGGCAAGACAACCACGGCGCGACTGATTGCCATGACGGTCAACTGCGACGATGCGTCGGCGGTCAAACCGTGTGGGGTCTGCGAATCGTGCCGCATGGTGATCGCGGGTCGGCATCCGGACGTGCTCGAGATTGATGCTGCCAGCAACAACAGCGTTGATGACGTGCGGGATTTGCGGGAAAAGGTCGCATTGCAACCGATGCGCGGCTCGAGCAAGGTTTATATTCTTGACGAGGCGCACATGATGAGCAAAAGTGCCTTCAATGCGCTCCTCAAAACCCTTGAAGAACCACCGGCGCACGTGGTCTTTATTCTGGCAACGACCGAGGCTGAACGCCTTCCTCCAACGATTTTGTCGCGCTGTCAGCATTACCGGTTTAGGCGGCACAGTGTCGAAGAAATCTGTGGGAAACTCGAAATGTTGGCAACTCGAGAAGGAGTCAACGCCCAGCGTGATGCGCTCATGTTGATCGCCAGAACCGCCGACGGTGCGATGCGCGACGGTGAAAGTTTACTCGAGCGAATGCTGGCTTCCGGCGAACCCGTGCTGACGGTGGCGAACGTCGAGGGGGCGCTTGGCTTACCGCCGCAGGAACGCATGACCAATCTAGCGCTCGAGTTGGCACGGGCGAACCCTGCGGGAATGCTGGCGGCTTTGGGTGGTTTGTACCAGGATGGTTTCGCGCCGCGCACAGTCACGGAACGCACCAAAATCGCGCTGCGGGATTTGCTGCACGCACAATTAGGCATCGGCATTCGTCCGCAACACGATGCCATTCCCGAAACGCGGTTGCTCAAACTGATTCGGGCGCTCGACGAGGAGGACGGTCGTTTTGCGCGGGCTTCGGATTTGATCTCGCTCGAGATGGCGTTCACACGGGCTTTGCTGGCAGGAGATGAAACCTCAAACGGTGGCGGTGATTCTGGCAATCTCGAGGGGCGACTGGCAAAACTCGAGCGGCAACTTCAAGATGGCGGCGCAACGCGCACAGTGCGAACTGTTCCCGATTTTGACCCGATGTCGAGGGCGCGTCCAGTGGCAGTGACGGCAAAAGAAACCCTCGAAACACCTCAAGTTCAGGCAAACTCGAGCAATCAAGATGTTCCACCGCGCCGTCCAGCCACACCCGCAGTTTCCTCGAGCGGTGGTGCGCCAAGTTCTGGCACTTGGGGCGACGTGATTTTGAAAGCCAAACCCCAACTGAAAGCCTTCTTGCGCGAAGCCCAACCCAACGTTGGCGATAACGTGCTGGTTTTGACCTACGGTGCGAAACACAAATGGCATGCCGATCAGGTGGCAAGCAAGCTCGAGGAACTGGATAATATTGTCAAGAACGTGTTTGGCGATCATTTCGCGCTCGAGTTGGTCTTGCCTGACGGTTCAAAAAAAAACTCGGGAATCCGAACTGAACCTGCGCCTATAGCAACCGAAACTCCTCGGAATGAGACTGTTGCTCGAGCTTCTGAAGTTGTGGCATCTGTGATGGAAGTCATCGAAACTCGAGTTGAAATTCAAGCCGAACCAACCGTCAAACTAAGCCTCGAGCCAAGCCAAGACGATGTGGTGCTCGAGCCTGCACGGGTGCAAATTGAACCTGAGAACCTGCCGCAAGTCATTGTGCAACGGGTCACACCTGCTTTCGCCCTGGGTGGCACGATCACCCTTACGCATTCGAGTATTCCTGCCACGCTCGAGTTTGAAACGCTTGGGGTGGCAAACCCAGAACCGAATTTGTTCGAGATTTCACCGTCTGAACCTGACCCAGAACCAATGTTGCTCGAGAATCCAAGCCTGCTCGAGCGCAGCGACCCAAGCCCGTCAGGTGCGTTTTTGGGGTCAAGAAGCGAGGCATTAAGTTCAGCACTGCTCGAGCGCAGCGAGGCATTAAGTTCAGCACTGCTCGAGATACCACTCGAAACCAACCCCGAACTTGAGTCATCAGCCGTTGACGACCCCGATTTTGCGCCCTGGCTCGAGACTGAAGGCGAGGGTTTGGCAGTGACCAGCATTGATGTGCTCGAGGATGCCGCACCGCTCGAGGCGTTTGGTCTGGATTTGGGCGATTTGGACGCGCCACCAATTCAGGCGATGGGCGTGCCAGCATTGCGGGGACATCCGACCTACCAGAGAATGGCGAAACTGTTCAAGCACCGTGTACGAGAGGCGGGTTTGCTGGAAGTGATCGCCAGCCCTGAGCCTGAAACCGTCAACGCAGCAATTGTGGAAGAGAGTGAAGTTTGAGATTTTTTGTCCTGCTGGTCTTTTTGTGCTGCTCGAGCATTCTGGCTGCACCTGGCAAGCTCGAGTTTTCGCCTGGCATCAGCGATGACCGTGGTTTGGTGGTTCAAGCCAAAACAAGCATTTCAGCCAGCGTCACCACAGACATTGCCAACGTCAACCAGGCAAGTTTGAACATCACACGGGGCGGGCGGGCGTTGGGTGATTTTCCACTCAAGCAAAACGGCAAGGTTTGGAGCAGCAATTTAAAACTCGAGTTTCCTGGTTCGCACATTGTTACGGTGCGCCTTTTTGAAGGCACAAAAATCTGGTCGGCGGCGACAGATTTGACGGGCATCGAAAGTGCAATCGCAAAAAACACGGTGGCTGACGGTGATCTCGAGTTTTTGGTGACGACCGGCAAGGCGGGAGGCGATGCCAGCCCAGCGTTTGGGTTGCTGGCATTGCTGGGTTTAATCGCGTTGGTGTTTTTAGGAACTCGAACTTTTGGGAGAAAAAAATCATGATTGAACGCACAACAACCGAAGAAATTACCGAGGTTTTAAAAACCGCCAAGAC
>JAYTKL010000514.1:0-8310 GCA_043730305.1 Deinococcales bacterium
CCCTCGAGATACCACTTCTGAATTGGCGCAAACCAAAACTCCAGAAGTTGTTCAGGCATTGCAAGAATCTGCACCTCGGGAAGCGCCACAAGCATTTGAAGCTCAAAAAACATCACCGGAATCAGTAATTCAAGAGACGCCACAAGAGTCTGAACTTCAAGAACCACAGCCAGGTTCTGCCCCTCGAGAAATAACACCCCAAGGGTTTTTGGTACGTGAAACACTGCAAGAACCAGGTTCGCCAGAAACATTTATGGCTTCGGACACCCGAACCGAACCTCAAAGCGAATCAATATCGGCTCAACCCCTGGCAGCCGAAAAAACCGATTGGCAACGTTCAATTCCTGGCGATCCGCAAAGTGGCGTGGTTGAAATTATTCGCGCCAAGCCACCACGGAATTTGCGCCAAGAACGAATTGAAAGACCGAGTGAACCCCGAGAAGAGGCTGCGAAACCACAAACGCCTGAAACTCGAGTTTCGCAAGAAGCGGCGAATCCACCCAAGCAAAATCTTTCCGAGCGCATGAAATCCTTGCAACAGCGTTTTGGGGAAACCGAACAAACCCGTTTTGACCCGAACCCCAACGCCTTTTCTGAGCGTGTTGAAGTTGATGAAACCGAACAAGCGCCAGCACCCAAATTTCAATCCATCTCCGATGTTGCCCAGCGTCTTGCTCGGCGTTACTCCGAGACAACTGCCACAACCTCGAGCGAAGAAGAGATCAGTTCGCCAGATTTAAAAATTGGGCAGCAACTGGGTGCAACCCAAACTCGAGCCGCCAGCGATTTCGTGCAACAGGGCACGCAACCCGTTCAACTCCTCGAAAGCACCCGTACTTTCCTAACGCCCTTGATTGGTTTTGACCCCAGCCTCGCCAGGGTTTTTGTGGGCGCGAGCGCCAGCGAATTCACCTCGAGTTTGAATGCCGACGGTGCGACGGTGGGAACAGATGTTTACATGAACAATGGTTTTATTGAACAATCACCTGAAGGTCTGGGCTTGCTGGCACACGAGTTGACGCATGTTGGGCAAAATTTGCAACCCAATTTTGTACCGCCAATGCTGCAAAATGTGAACGAACAACAAGACTTCACTGGTGAATCGCTCGAGACTCAAGCCCGTGCCGTTGAAGCTCGAGTCACCAATACCGCCAGCATGTTCGTGCCAGGAATGGCGCTCGAGGCGGTAAGTGCGCGGCAGACCAGCACTGCCCCGACAGCATCAAGCAATTCGTCACGCAATACCGCTGATGTTTGGAACGGATTGCCAGCACCCTGGGAAGCCATGCCAAATTTGAATACCAGCCCTTCGGACTTTGTGACCGTGATCGCTCCAAGCTCTGTCGGCTCGAGTAGTAGCAGCACCAGCACAGGATTTGCACCAGTTGCGGAATCCTCGAGTGCGAGTGTGCAACTGGCAGAATCAGACCGACCAAGTGACAATCCTGACAATCAACCAGCAGGGGCGGCAGGTGGTCAACCGCAGCCACCCGCGCAAGACATGGATTTGCTGGCGCAACAAGTTTACGAAATTCTCAAACGCAGACTCTCGAGCGAACGCCGCCGAGAGGGATAAGAAGGAGGTCAGCCATGAGTGGAGCACCTGAAAAAGCCAGAATCACGATCTTAGAGGGTCAAGGTAAAAACAATTCCATCGATTGCATGTTTAATCCCAAGGAGTACACGATTCAACGCAGCGTCAAATGGGAACAGGGCAAGAGCAGCGGTAAAAACGTGCCACCGATGAAGTTCACCAATGGCGAACCCGCCTCGTTGCAACTCGAGTTGTACTTTGATACCTACGAAAAAACGGGTGATGACCGCGATGTGCGCAAGCACACCAAAAAAATTTGGGATTTGATGATGGTTGATGACGGTTTAAAAGACAACAAAAGTAAAGTTGGACGACCCTCGAAAATTTTATTCCAATGGGGCAAGGGCGTCAATTTTGAAGCGGTGGTGCAAAGCGTTTCGCAAAATTTCACGATGTTCTTGAGTGACGGCATTCCGGTGCGTGCAAAACTGATCGTGGGTTTGTTGCAACTGCGCGACTTGACCAGTCAACCCCCCACCAATCCGACCTCGCAGGGTGACGGTGGCGAGCGCATCTGGACGGTACAACAGGGCGAAACCTTAAGCCTGATCGCGCACCGCACGCTTGGCGACACCAAAGCTTGGCGCAGTATTGCCGCCATGAACCGCCTCGAGGATGTCCGAAAACTCAGTCCTGGAATGGTGCTGGTGATCCCGAATGCCTAGTGGTGCGACCCAGCACTTAAGTCATTTTTACCTGTATTTTGACGGGGCTCTGGACAGCGAAATGCAGGATGACCTGCTGTCTGTGACCATCGAATCGAGCTTGCACCTGCCCGATACGGCAACGCTGGTGCTCAATGACCCAAACTTAAAATGGGTTGACCACGAAAAAGTCATGCCAGGAAAACAACTCAAAATTCAAGCCGAATCGGGTGCGGGTCCAGCCACGATTTTTGAAGGTGAACTGGTCGAACTCGAGCCTCATTACGAGCCTGAAGGGGTCAAGTTGACCATTCGGGCGTTTGACAAAATGCACCGTTTGACCCGTGGGCGGTATGTCAAATCTTTTGTGGACGTGAAAGATTCTGACATCATGAAAAAAATTATTGGCGACGCGGGTTTGCAAGCGCAAGTCACAGAAACCAGTGTGATTCATAAGCATGTTCTCCAAGCCAATCAATCCAATTTTGAATTTCTGCGAGATCGTGTTGCGGCGCTTGGCTATTTTATGTACGCCGAGGGCGACAAAATTCATTGCGAGCCACCAACCTCGGCGGGCGCTGCGGTCGAATTGCAATGGCATCAAAACCTCAGTGATTTCCGTCCGCGCCTGAGCACGGTTGGCATGGTCAATGAAGTCAATGTGCGCGGCTGGGATTCAAAAAACAAAGTGGTGGTCAATGCCATGCAAAATCAGGGACAGGGCGCACCCAAAATTGGAGTTCAACAATCTGGTTCGCAAATTGCCCGTTCCGCACACAACATCAATGCCACATACTTGGTCAACGACCCACTTCCTCGGGATACCGCCGCCGCAACGGTACTTGCCAAAGCTGTTGCCGACCGTTTGATCGGACATTTTATCGAAGCCGACGGCACCTGCGGTGGTGATCCAAAATTGCTGGCAGGACAAAAAGTCAAAATCTCGAGGGTCGGGACTCGGTTTTCGGGCGAGTATTTTGTCACCTCGGCAACCCACATTTTTCAACAAAAACTGGGTTACGTCACCCATTTTAGTGTGACTGGACAAAACCCAAGTTCGTTACTCTCGAGCTTAAATCAACGTGAATACCGCGCCGCCCCAAGCATTGCCGTGGCAATCGTGACCGACAACCAAGACCCTGAAAACATGAACCGTGTCAAAGTCAAATACCCAGCCTATTCGGACAACGACTCGAGTTACTGGGCAAGAATCGCCACGCCCAGTGCTGGTAAAGAACGCGGTTTTCAATTTTTACCCGAAGTTGAAGATGAAGTGCTGGTGGCTTTCGAGCAGGGTGACATCAATCAGCCGTATATCATCGGTAGCTTATGGAACGGCAAAGATGCACCGCCACAACCAGCCAGCGACGCCAAAGACAAACGCATGATTCGCTCACGGTCTGGGCATGTGATTATTCTGGATGACACCTCTGGAAGCGAAAAAATTATCATCAAAGACAAAACCGGCAGCAATACTGTGCAAATCGACTCGAGCAGCAATGAAATGAAAATTAGCATGGAAGGCGAAACCAAAATTATTGCCAAAGGCAAAATTAGCTTGGAATCGGATCAAGAAGTTTCGATCAAAGGTCAGATGGGCGTCAAAATTGAAGGAATGCAAGTGGATGTCAAAGCCAGTGCTGGACTCAAAATGGACGGTGGTGCAATGTCAGAACTCAAAGGTGGCATCGTCAAAATCAACTAATCAAGCTCGAGCGTTTCAGGCTCGAGAGACGGGATCATTTATGCCTTTTGCCGCAAGACTGACAGACATGACTGTGACAGGCGATTTGATTGTCGCGCCAGGTGCGCCCACCGTGATGATTGGCGGGATGCCCGCCGCCTGCGTTGGTGATGCCGTCGCAGGACCGGTTTGCACTGGCGCAATCACTTTGGGCAGCATGACCGTATTGATTGGCGGTCGTCCTGCCGCGCGAATGGGCAGCATGGTAACTGGCGTCAACACCGTCACCGGTGTTCCACTCTCGACCACGGTTGCGCCGCCCTGCTGCCCAACTGTGGACATCGGAGGTTAAGCATGAACGAAGATTCGATGAAAGATTTTTTGGGGGTCGGCTGGTCGTTTCCGATAGGTGTGGACGCCCGGGGACGGATTGGTCTGGCGCGGCACGTGACCGACATTGAACAAGCCATTTTGATGATTTTGCAAACCCCCAAAGGGCAACGCGTCATGCGCCCAGAATTTGGTTGCCAAGTTCACGAACTGATTTTTGCGCCCAACGATGCGAACACTTGGGGTCTGGCATCCTATTACGTCGAAGATGCCCTGCGATTTTGGGAACCCCGCATTGAGGTTCTCGAGGTCAACACCCGTCCAGACCCAGAGCATAACGAACGCATGGACATTGAAGTCAGTTACGAGATCAAAGCCACGCACGACAGGCGATCGTTGGTGTTTCCGTTCTACCGAATTCCTGGCGAGTGAAAACTCGGGGATTAAAATATTCGAGAAGTAAAATGTTTGAAACTAAAATTAAAACTTGAGAATTCAAAATTTAAATCCATTATTTCCTACAAGATAAATCCTTACTCTCGCCAAGGGTGAAGACAAGCTTCACCCCTACAAAATCCAAAAAATATTAATTCGATGATTTCAATCCCTTCTCGCTCGAGGTGCGCATGTCCTTACCAACCACCAACCTGGATGACCGAAAATTCCAAGACATCGTTGACCAAGCCAAACGCTTGATCCCGCAATACTGCCCCGAATGGACGGATCACAACGTCTCTGACCCTGGCGTGGCACTGATCGAATTGTTCGCCTGGATGACCGACATGCTCTTGTACCGCGTCAACCAAGTGCCAGACAAAATGTACGTCAAGTTCCTCGAGATGATTGGCGTGAGGCTCGAGCCGCCACAAGCCGCCACCGTACCGGTCACGTTTTACCTCTCGCAAGCCCAAAGCGTGCCATTGATTTTGCCCGAAGCCAGCGAGGTAGCCACGGTTCGCACCGAAACCAGTCCCGCCATTATTTTTTCGACCGAACAAGCCCTGACCATCACCCCGCCTGTGTTGCTTGGCGCGTTCTCCAGGGACGCGACCTTGGGACGCGACGCACCCTGGGTGGTGCACGAACTGAGTCAGCTCGAGCTTGCCGGTAACAGCCTGCGCTTGTTTCCATTGCAACCCAACCCTAACGATGCGTTTTACCTCTCGCTCGAAACCGATCACAGCAACCACGTGCTTGCCGTGAGGCTCGAGTGTGAAACCGCAGGCGGCGCGGGCATTGACCCAACCAACCCGCCACTGGTTTGGGAGGTCTGGCAAGGTCCTGTGCGCAACTGGCAACCCTGCGAGGTCGAATTTGACGGCACGGGCGGGTTTAACATGTCGGGCGAAATTATTTTGCACGTGCCAGCCATGCAGCAACGCGCTTTGCAAAATATCTCCTCATACTGGTTGCGGGTGCGTTTGACCAGCGAACAGGCGGGCACACTGCGTTACGGCGTCTCTCCAGAAATTGAAGCCATCAAACTCGAGTCCAGGGGCGGCACTGCCAACGCCCGTCATGCCGTAACCGTGACCGACGAGTACATTGGTGTCAGCGACGGCACGCCAGGACAAAAATTTAATCTGCTGCACTCGCCCATACTGGCTCGAGATGCAACCCGTGATGCCCTGATGGTCGAAGCGGTTGGGTCAGAACCCGAAGCTTGGTCGGAGGTTGCCGATTTTGCCGATTCCAAACGCGGTGACAAACATTACAGCCTGGACAGTTTAGATGGCAGCATCCGCTTTGGTGCGACCCTGCCGCAACCAGACGGCACGGTTTACACGTTCGGACAGATTCCAGCCAAAGGCGCAACGCTCAGGTTCTCGAGGTATCAATACGGCGGCGGCGTCATGGGCAACGTGCCAAAAGGGGCGCTCAGTGTTCTGAAATCCAGCATTCCTTACGTGGCTCGGGTGGTCAACCGCCAAGCTGCCGTCGGCGGGCGCAACCCGCAAAGTTTGGAAGACGCCAAAACCAAAGCCCCACAAACCCTGCGCACCCGCACCCGTGCCGTTTCGAGCGACGATTACGAACATTTGGCGCAGCAAGTTCCAGGCGTTGCCAGGGCGTACTGTCTCGCACCAGGCAGTCAAACCAACCCCAAACCAGGCGATCCCAAACCAGGGCAGGTGGCACTGATTGTGCTGCCCAGCACCGATTATGCCTCGGGATCAATTCCGGTCGAAGCCATGACCCTGTCCGCCGAAACCCGCGCCGATGTGCTGGCACAACTCGAGGGTCGAAAACTGGTCGGTACAACGCTCGAGGTTCGAGGACCACAATTGATCTGGGTGTCCATTGAGGGCAAACTTCGCGTGCCAGAAGGTTTTGATGCCGCCATGGCAGCCCAAGTTCAACTGGAAGCCGAAAAAGCGCTCTACCGATTCTTGAATCCTTACGTCGGTGGTCCAAAAGGAACGGGCTGGGCGTTCGGGCGCGACTTGCAGCAATCAGAACTGTTCGCGCTTTTACAACGCATTCAACACGTCGAATTTGTCGAAGAACTCAAAGTTGGAGTCAGCGAAATAGGCTCGAACGAACCACCGCGCCCGATTCCCAGTTTCTTAACCGTCCCTCGAGGGGTGCTGCTCTGCTCGAACTCGCACCGCATTCGGGTGACGACACGGCAAGACATGGATATTTGAAGCTGATAGCAGTGAGCAATTAGCTCAACCATGACATGTGTTCAAGAACAATTTTTGTTTGTCTCGAGAATTGATTGTTCTAACCACAACAGAATTTGAGTGGCAACGGCGAACTTGAAAACGTGGGCGAAAAAGTTTTCAGAATCTCGAGCGGATCAATCGGTAGTTTCACCCAAGGAGTTTCGTGGCAAAAGGTCAGATTATTGTTCAGTACCAAGGGCAGGATGTCCACGTCAAACCCGTGGATGGCAACCTGACCATTGGACGCATCCCAGAAAACGACCTTGCGCTGGCGCTTCCTGGGGTTTCCAAACGTCATGCCGAAATTCAACAAACCGAAACGGGTTTGGTGATTGTTGACCTTGAATCCGATAAGGGAACGTACATCGCAGGCAACCGCCTGCTGCCAGGGCAACCGTACCCTCTGCCCGTTGGAACACCGATTCAAATTGGTCCGTTTGTACTGACCTATCAACTGCTTGATGGTGGCTCGAGTGTCTCCAAACCACTCGAGACGCAAGTTGAAGTTGAGAGTGTGGTGATCGAAACTGATCCTGTGCCGTCCGTGCCAATCAAACCAGCTCGGATCAAAGAAGCCATGCCCTTGATGGTCGGGTCCTCGAGTTATTTGCAATACTTGCCCGCCATGTTTCACGAGCATGACTTTATGGACAGGTTTTTGCGTATTTTTGAGACCATCTGGGAACCGCTCGAATGGCGGCAAAATTCGCTCGAGATGTACTTTGACCCGCGCACCGCCCCGACGGGAATGCTCGACTGGTTGGCAAGTTGGCTGGGTTTGCCCGTGGCGTTGCATTACCCAGAATCGCGCCGTCGGGCTTTACTGCACGAGGCACTGGAGTTGTACCACTGGCGCGGCACGAATTATGGATTGCAAAAGTTCATCGAACTCTCGACGGGTTTTGCTGCGACCATCACCAATGAACCAGGCAACCCGTTTGTGATTCGGGTCAAGATCAACCCGCCGCCAAATGAAACTGTGCCGATGGATATTCTCGAGGATGTGGTCAGAACCCATAAACCTGCGGTGATGGGCTATGTGATTGAAGTGGTTGGTCAGACGAAAAAGAAGAAAGTTTAGACATCTTCTTTTTCGGGTTCAAAACGAATACCAGCATAAATCTGTTCGAGGGTTAAAGTAGTTTCAAGGCACGGTAAATCAATTTCGCCCTTATCCTCGAGCGTGATGACTTCCCAATGGTCTAAAACCCGTTTGTACAACACCACAAAACGCTGGTTTTGTGACAAGAGCGCGTAACGCTCTAAACTTGGCAGGTTTTTGTACTCGTCTAATTTCAGGGTCAAGTCGGTTTTTTCGGTGGTACTCGAGAGCACCTCGGCAATAAAGCATGGATTCTCGAGAAAGTATTCGTCATTACCAGGGGCGCA
>JAYTKL010000515.1:0-2671 GCA_043730305.1 Deinococcales bacterium
AGCCTATCGCTCGAGGTTTTTAAGGGATTTTATGACTGACACTGAAACCCAAACCCTGTACTCGCCCCGCGTCGTGCGTGAATTGCTGACGCGTCACGGCTTGCGCCCAACCAAATCTTTGGGGCAGAACTTTTTGATTGACGGCAATATTTTACGTTTTATGGTCGAGGCGGGCGGCGCAACCTCTGGCGCGAACGTTTTTGAAGTCGGTCCTGGTCTGGGCGTGCTGACCAAAGCCTTAGCCGAAACGGGCGCGAACGTGATTAGCATAGAAAAGGACGAACGCCTGCAACCCGTGCTCGAGGAAACCCTGGCAGGTTTGAGCAACGTGCGGCTTGTCTTTAAGGACGCACTCGAGTTCCCGTGGCATCATGCGCCCGAGGGCAGCATTCTGGTCGCCAACCTGCCGTATTACATTTCCACCGCCATTATTTCCAAAATTCTCGAGAGTGGACGTTTCGCCAGCTTGACTTTTTTGGTGCAACGCGAGGTCGCCATGCGCCTGGACGCCAAAGTGAACTCCGATGGTTACGGATTTTTGAGTGCTTTGGTTGCCCTGTACGGCACTGCCAAACGCCTGCGCGACGTTCCCAAAGGCGCGTTCTTCCCAGAACCGGAAATCACCTCGAGCATTGCCAGAATTACGGTTGTTCCAGGGCAGAAACCCGCGCACGGCGTGGTGAAAATTCTCGAGGCGGTCTTGCACCACAGACGCAAAACCTTACGCAATAATTTAAAACTGGCGGGTTACGACGACGAGATCATCCGTGCCGCCGTGCAACACGCAAACCTCGAGCCAGAAATTCGGGGGGAAGCGATCCCACTCGAGAAACTGGCGTTGCTTGCGGAAATCCTCGAGATACCAGAAGTTTCAAGCAGTGTTTAAAACCTCGGACAAACGCAAACCCAGCCCTTCAAAATTCTCGAGCACCTCGGCATTGGTAAACCGAATCACCCGCAATCCCAAAGCCTCGAGAAACACCGTGCGTTCCGCATCCGCCTGCAAGCCTTCGGGTGTGAAATGCTGCCCGCCATCTAGCTCAATCACAACCTTGCAAGCAGCGCAATAAAAATCTACGATGTACCGCCCAAACGGACGTTGCCGTCGCACTCGAGGTTCAAAATCCCGCAATAACCCAAACCACAGTTTTGCCTCTGCTGGGGTCATTTCCTTACGCATTCGTCGTGCGAAAGGAATTAAGGTTCGGGTGTAGGTTCTCACGGCTGATTTTACCAATTTGCTCAACTTGATTTGAAGTCTAACCGCCTCAAGACCCCCCGCCGCAATGACTGGTCATGCTCGAGTGAAATGAATTCCAAAACTTCTCTGACCTGCGGCGACCCCCTACCTAATGGCAGGGGGTGACTTTTGAGTGGTTTTTTGTTTGGGTTGGTGAGTTTTGTGGTTTAGTTTCTTACACCCAAAACGTAAGTGAACCTAACTTGCCCTGTCCTTGACCTTTATCTCCCCTGCCGAAGGTAGGGGAGGTGGCGAGGAGCGCAGCGACGAGACGGAGGGGTCGCCCTTGCACCCTCGCCACGTCAACACAAACCCAATCAAACCGTGTTTTGCTTCTCAAGCACTTTTTCTTCCACCGCAAAATGTACCGCGAAACTCGAGCCTGGAACTTCATGATGCTGCCTGCACCGTGGTTCGTAAGCTTCCGAAGCGCCAACCAGAATGATCGGGTCGTCAAACCGTGCGGGCAGGTCGTTGACCAGCCGTTGCGTGCGGGTGGCTGGAGCGCCGCAGACCACACAAATCGCGGTTAGTTTTTCAACGTGTTCGGCTCGAGTCAATAACTCTGGCATCAAACCGAAAGGTTCGCCGCGAAAGTCGGTGTCGAGTCCCGCGCAGATCACACGCACACCAGCCATTGCCAGCTCGAGCGCGAGTGGAATCAAACCTGAGTCAAAAAACTGGCATTCGTCAAACGCCACCACTTTCGGCAGGGGTTTCTCGAGCACCCCAGGATTCTCTAGACCAAACAGCGCGGGTTCTGGCGCGAGTCCGAGGTGTTCTCGAATCTCGAGCGAGTTTTTGACGGCGTGCGCTTCGGCGGTGCGTCCCGCGTGACTGGCGACGCTCGAGACGTGATAACGGTCATCAATGCTGGGTTTGAAGACAATCACTTTTTGCTTGGCAATCAAGGCGCGGGTCACGCGCCGAATTAACTCTTCGGATTTACCACTGAACATGGGTCCACAAACAACTTCGATATGACCGGCTGGAAAAAATGGTTCGTGAGGCACTGGGGCAGAATACCGCAACCATGCTCGGGCTTCAAAGTTCAAAAACGCTTAAAACCTCGACATGGCTGGTGTGTGGGTAAAAATCCCAGGGTTCGACGTGTTTAAGGTTATACCCCGCCCGCACGAGTTTGCCTGCATCTCGCGCCCAAGTGCCAGGGTCGCAGGAAACGTAAATCACTTGGCTGGCTTGAGCGCGTAAAAGCGCGTTCAGCGCATCGGTGCTTAAACCCGCCCGAGGCGGATCAACGGTAATCACATCGCTGGGGTATTTCTCGAGGCGGCTGGCGTCGCCCTGGACAAAATTGAGGTTGAGCACGCCCAAACGCCCCGCGTCGCTGCGACCTCGGTCTATGCTTTCGGGGTTGATCTCGAGCACGGTGACGCTCTCGAACTTTTGGGTTAAGTGCAACGCCATGCC
>JAYTKL010000516.1:0-1011 GCA_043730305.1 Deinococcales bacterium
CTTTGGTTCGCTCCAAATTGATGCCAGCCCAGATGCCTTGCTCGGCGTCCGTTAAACCCGGTACATTCGGTGGTTCGGGCAGTGGATTCCAGGCGCTCACCACAAGCGTCAGTGTACCCAAAGCCAACAGCAAAGCCCAGAATCTCGAGTTCATAACGTTAGTATGAAGCCTAACCCTAAAATTGCAACCTTTGGAGTTGCACTCCTGAACTAGAGTTTAAGAAACCAACTCAAACTTTGGGGTTTCTAGAGCAGCCAAGTTTTCTTGTTTTGGATAACGAAAATTTTCCTTAAAAATCTGCGCCGATGGTACATCGTTAAAGATTTCCAAGCCAATTCCGTTTAATTCTACCCAAGCATGACCCTCGAGTTTGCCATTGTTGCGCCGCACGCCACTGACGAAGACCACATCATGCCCTTCGGCTTTTAAGGCGTTGTAGACCGCCAAAGAACGCGGCACGCAGGCATCAAATCTGGGACCGATCAAAAACAGCGTCCAATGAATGCCGCGCATAACGCGTTCCAAGTGTTTAAAACTGCGGTTGGGTTGTGCTCGAGGGCTGGGTTCGTTGGTGGCAACAATCTCGAAAAGGTCGGTTTTTTGCCGCAACAATTTCTTGACCCGCACCACATTCGAGTATTGCGTCGCAACGTCTAATAAAGTTGGGATGGCTCGAACCAGGCGATCAAACCGCGCAAAACGCCACTCGAGCTGCCAAGATGTTGGAAACGAATTGCGCCAAATTTTGAGTTTTTCTTGAGATAAAACTTTGTAATCCAGTTTTTGCTTCCAGGGATCACACAATGCCAAAAACGTCTCGAGCGGTTTTTTCAGCCCAAAGTGCTCGGCTCGAGAAATCAGTGCTTCACGGCTTAAACCCCATTTTTTGCTGAGTGCCCTAAAATCAAGCGCATCATGTGGTTTTATGCCTGGGGCTTCATCCCACATTCTCGAAAGCACAACGCCCATCAGTGCCGCATCTTCAAATGCTGGCAACGCGACCTGACAAT
>JAYTKL010000517.1:0-3959 GCA_043730305.1 Deinococcales bacterium
GTTTGGTTCGCGCCAACCAAGTTGCACCAGCGTGTCGGCAATCATTTGATGCGCCAGAACCCAGTCACGGCTGGCTTCCGGCGCAAACTCGAGCACGCGGTTGTAATGCTCGAGCGCGTCGTCCAGGCGGTAATATTCGTAAGCGATGTTGGCAAGTAACAAACTGGCGGGAATGATCGCACCAGCCTCTAAGGCAAGGGTGGCTTGACGTTCGGTGGCGTCAAAATCGCCAAGGCGATACTCGAGTTCGGCAAGATCGGCGAGGACTTCTGCTTTGTACGGGTATTCAGAATCTAAGAGCGCCGCATTCAGACTGCTTCTGGATTCTTCGGGCAGCCCAGCATCCATTTGCGCCAAACCCATCTCGTGCAGTGCGTAAGACTTGTCGGCGGCTGGTGCGAGTTGCACCGCTCGAGAAAACGCCGCCAGCGCCCCTGGCAGGTCCGCCATTGCTGCCAGCGATTGCCCGTGTACCAATGCCACGCCAAAACTCGGTTCGCCAACCTCATCCTCGAGCGCTCGAGCCAGTTCGGCGCGTTCTCGGGCAAGGCTGGGGTTATCCAGTGCCAGGTGCGCTCGAGCCTCCAAGTGCAAGCGGCTGGCGGCTTCCAGCGCCGGCTCGAGGTTGTTGTACAACCCCGCAACTTGCTCCAAGGTAATCAGGGCTTCAAACGGTTCTTCAAGCTCCAAGAGCATGGCGGCTTGATCCATCAACAGCGCGGCTTTGTCTGTGCCACTGGTCAAATCTGCACCATGGCTGTAGGCTTGTTCTGCCTCGCGCCAACGCGATAAACCCTCGAGCGCCCCGCCTCGCCACGACCAGTAGCGCCAGCGCAAAAACGCAGGCAGTTCCTCGAGCACAATGCCATCCAGCAACTCGAGTGCCGTTTCGGGTTCGCCCAGTGTCACCAGCGCACTGACCGCATGAAACTTGGCAACGCTCGTGCCGCCCCGCGATTGTGCCGCCAACTCGAGCGCCCGCATTCGACGCGGTTCAGAATCCGCAATCCGTTCGCCAACTTCAAAAGCTTCCAACTCGAGCGTGAACGCGATGTTTGACGCCCGAAGCGCCATGTAGGTTGGGTTTTGCCGCAAGAGCGGGTTGCTTAAAACCGCGTTCGACAAACTCTGCGAAGAACCCTCAATGCCCTCACGTCCATACAGCGTGTAAATCCCCGCCATCTCGAGGTCGCAGATCGCGGTAATGCGCGGGTCACGACTGCTTCTAGCGCCTTTTTCAAGGGTTTCAAAAGCAAGTTCAAAGTCGCCTTTTTCCAAGGCTTGATGGGCGGTTTGCAGAATATCCAAAGCGTGTCCAGCATAACCCGACGAGGCAGGGATTGATTGAACTGAGTCGCAATTGAAGTTTGCTATCCGCGTACTTTCCATGTGACCCGAGTTTTGGTTGTGGGCTGCGTCAGATGGGTCAGT
The DNA here is from genome assembly GCA_043730305.1 of Deinococcales bacterium. Taxonomy (GTDB): domain Bacteria; phylum Deinococcota; class Deinococci; order Deinococcales; family JAAFIG01; genus JANXTZ01. The sequence goes on from JAYTKL010000517.1 coordinate 1,432, forward strand.
TTTTAAATCTCTCGAGACTCGAGGTAAATTGAGTCAGGTTAACAGGATTGCCTAGGAGATGCTGATGAAATTGGTTATAGACCCCGAAGAATATCCAAACATTGAAGAAACCCTGCTTGAAATCAAAAAGACGGGACTTCAAAACGAGATTTACGATACGTTTCTTTACGTGACTGATGGTACTTGGACGTTGAGTACAAATGCTTTTTGGCATTGGAATCAACCCAGCCTGGACTTGTCACAGGATACATGGCTCGAGCAAAGAACCCAAAAATACGCTCAGTGGTTTTGTCATTCAAGAGCAATATTCAGAGAAGATTTGAAAACACCCCTCAGCGCCTTTCGTCGTCATTTTCACAATCAAAGTCTCGAGTTTATCAAAGGGTTTTCTTGTGCAGTCATCTTGAACGCGCCCATAAAATCGATTCTTGATTCATCATCACCAGACGAAATCTCTCAAGAGAAACGTCAAGAAATTTCTAACCTGATCGAAAACATGGTTTTGAGTTACCCCGAATATCCTGTCTGGGCAGATTCGTTTCCTATTGCAATGCTTGGTGATTCAGTCATAGGTTTGCATAAGGATGCTGGATCAGTATTCTGTCCAATCAACGAAGAATGGGCGCTCGAGGTTTCAATCATCGCTTGGTTAAATCATCGAGAACCTACAGACCAAGAAATTCAAATGATCGAAAAAGCCCTGCCCTAAAAGCTCGAGCCTCACATTCCCGCCACTCGAGAAATCAATAAAACTCCCTTCTCTCCTGGGAGAGAAGGGTCGGGGATGAGAGGAGAAGCGAGAGTTAAAACTCAATCGTCGTCGTTGTTGCGCCGCGTGGTCGTGCCTGGGGCGCTCGAGCTTCCCGAGTCACGGCTGGTAAATCCGTGGTCTTTGCGTTTGCCAAAACCGCGTTGTTCGCTGCCGCCCTCACGGGGTGTAAATCCACCTTCGCGTGGTTTGAAGCCGCCCTCGGTGCGTGGGCTGCTCGAGCCAGAGTCACGGTTGAATGAGCCACCCTCGCGTGGTGTAAATCCACCTTCGCGTGGTTTGAAACCGCCACGGTCATTGCTGCCGCCTTCGCGGGGACGGAATCCGCCGCTCGAGCTTGTGCCGCGTGAATCACTGCCGCCTTCGCGTGGTCGGAATCCGCCACGGTCGCCGCCGGATGGACGGTCACTGCCGCGTGAGTCGCTGCCGCCGCGTGGTGAGAATCCACCTTCGCGTGGTTTGAAACCGCCGCTTCGCTCGCCGCCGTCGCGTCCGAAACCACGGCTTGGACGGTCGCTGCTCGAGGAACGGTCAGAGCTTGGACGGTCTGAGTTTGGACGGTCACTGCCACCGCCACGGTCAAATTTTGGTCTGTCGCCAAAGTCGCGCTTTGGTCGGTCGTCGCCGCCACCAAATTTTGGTCTGTCGCCAAAGTCACGGCGTGGGGGTCTAGCGTCACGATCACCAAATTTTGGTCTGTCGCCAAAGTCGCGTTTTGGTCTGTCACCGAAATCGCGGCTTGGACGGTCGCCACTTGGTCGGTCATCGCGGCGTGGGGGTCTGGAATCGCCGCCGCGTTCTTCGACTTTCTTTGCCAGGTTTCGCACCAGGGCGTTTAATTCTTCAATGCGGGCGGTTAACAACCCGAGCTGAATTTCGACCCCGCTCGGTTCGTCGCTGCCGAGGGTTGCGGCTTCTTCGTCGGTTGCCAGAACGTATTTGGCAGGCTCAATGTGGCTTGCATCAATCTGGTCATCCTCGAGGTCGCTTTGGTCGGGTGCAACTTCAACCAACTTGGGTTTGCGGGGTTTTCGGGTCACAATTGGTGCTTCGTTAATGACTGCTTTGACGGCAGTTTCGTCAATGGTCTTGCGTGGCATACGGATCCTTCTTTCTTACGCTTTATAGCGTGCTTACAGCAAACGATGAGCGCCTGATTGCGCTCGAGTCGTACCCTCGTGCGCCTTTTGTTTTGGCGCTCGAGGTGTAGCCCTGATGCGCCTTTTGGCGCTCGAGTTCTACATTGTACTCCTCTCGAGCCAGTTTCACACAGTTTTTGGCGTGTGTGGTTGTCTCGAGGGAACGAAGTGGTTGCTTTTTTGCTGTGACTCACAGCGCAGCCGCTCAAAGTGGGTTCTCAAACGTGAAAGAAACCTCACGTTCACTGCGGCAAGTGTTCCATGTTCGGGGACAACACCCAAGAGGCATATGCCCCGCCCCGTCTCGAGGAAACTGTATTCAAGCATCCTCTTCTTTGGGCTTTTATAGCCTGACTTTGATATGCTAGGATTCTCAGGGTTGCGAACAGGTTTGCCTGGGCGCACTTTTCATAAATCAAAGCCGCACGCACAGTTTTACCTCCAGGACGAAGGTTCTGGGATTTTGTGTCGAAAATGTGGCAAGCAAGGTAACACTGCCGCCAGTCAGACGACGGGCGCACAAGGAAGGGAGGCAGGGCTTGGAATCTTCAACAGGAGTTCTCTCAGAACTCGCCAAACGTGAACAAGCGCTCTCGAGCAAGGTCGAAGCCGCGAAGGTC
>JAYTKL010000518.1:0-1088 GCA_043730305.1 Deinococcales bacterium
CAAGTTTGAATTCTGGTGTGTAGGTTTTGTATTTGCCCATGTTCGCTTCCATTCTGTCTCGGAACTTGCCGTCCACAAAATCTTAGTCGTTTCAAACCGCTTCGGATGAGAGTCAAAATGTGACTCGAAAGAATGGATGTTTTTAAACTTTTTCGAGGATGACAAATCAAAATGTGCTGATGCCTAAGACTCGAGTTCAGCTCCCGCCATAGGTGTAATGTTTGGAACTCGATCCAACAATTTCTTAAATTCTGGAATAGACCCACGCTTGGTTGGAGCAAACAGCAATTCATCGACACGTTCTGATAAATTTCCAAGTCTCGATTTTCCCATGCCTATCGAAGTGCGTTTGTACTTTGGTAATGCTGGCAATACTTTCTCAAGCATTTCTTCGAGTACAATCTGCTCAGATTTGCCGAGTTGTTGTGAAAGTAACTCGAGTCGCTGTTCGAGGTGTGGCGGTAAGTGAAGGTTCATGGATTTAGTGTAGCAGTTGCTCGAGTGGTCGTGAAAAGTTGAGTGACCAATCGTTTAAGTTGTGTGTCACGTGACCAAACTTAAAAGTTTGACCAGAGTGATTTTGTGAAGTCAATTTCACAGTTTCAAATGCTCTGGTCAAAACTTAACTTCTAAGGTACACTCTTTCGGGCTGTTTCAATCTGAAACAGGTTTGAATCGGAACTTTCGAGCAATCAAAGGGGCAGAAAGCGTCCCTGATGAACCAAAACTCGGGTTTTCAAATCTAATGCGGTTCAACGCTTTCAAAATAGGAGAACGATGTCGTACTTGTCCATGAAGCAATTGCTCGAAGCTGGCGTTCACTTTGGTCACGAAACCAAGCGTTGGAATCCAAAGATGAAGCGTTTCATTTTTGCCGAACGCAACGGTATTTTCATCATCGATTTGCAAAAAACCCTCAAGCAACTCGATCGCAGCTTCGATTTTATCAAAAGCGTTGCCGAGCAAGGCAAAGTCATTTTGATGGTCGGCACCAAAAAGCAAGCCCAAGAAATCACCGAACTCGAGGCGCGTCGTTCGGGAATGCCGTTCATCAACCAACGTTGGTTGGGTGGCATGTTAACCAATTT
>JAYTKL010000519.1:0-4070 GCA_043730305.1 Deinococcales bacterium
CCTGCCGGCAAGGTCACGGCTGTGGGTTCGTCTTGTTTTGTGGTTTCGTTGTAAACCCCAACGGTAACAACGGGTTGACCCTGAGGATTTTTGCTGACATTTAGCACTTGACCGTTGAGATCAAACTTTTCATTTGATTCGACCGTCATGCTGACGCCTTCGGATTGCATTCCGTCGGTTGGAAACCATTTGAGTTTTGCCCCAAAAAGCAGCAGCATCATGATGCCGAGCCAGAAGACCGGCACGCTGTAACCGACGAACGATAAAAACGTGGTCACGTAATCCAAAATGCTGTACTGCTTAACCGCCGCGTAAATTCCGATGGGTAAACCAACCAGCAAGGACAGCACAAACGACATGGTGGTCAGTTTTAAGGTGTTTTGCAGTCGTTGTTGAAACACGTACTCTGTGGCTGAAATATAACCGTTCTCTCGAGACACTCCGAAATCCAAAACGGCGGCTTTGGATAACCATTTGCCGTATTGCACATACCAGGGTTGATCCAGACCGTAATCGTGGCGCAGGCGTGCCACGTCGGCAACGGTCATTTTTGGATTGGCAAGTTTTAACTCGTCAATAAAGTCGCCCGGTTGCAATTGAACCAAACCAAAGATCGCCATGCTGATGGCTAAGAGCAGTGGGATCATGCCGATCAAGCGTCTCGAGGTGTACAGAAGCATTTTGAAAATCCTGTCCGTTGAGATTGGGTTTTGGGTTGAAAACAGGTCAACCAAATCCTCGAGCTTGGGGCAGACCAAACATCTGCCCCATTTTTGCTGGCTCGAGAATTGCTTTACTTCATTGGGATGGTTTCTTTGGCGCCGCGTTGCTTCCAACCGACCAACCAGCCGAGGTTGCTGGGGTAACGGGTGTTGGCGTTCCAGGTGTAGTTGGTCAAGCCGTTGCGTGCGGTGTAAAGATCGGTGCGTTCGTACAACGGAATGGCTGGCAATTCGCGGTTCCAGATGACTTGGGCTTTGGCAAGGATTGCTTTGCGGGCGTCCACGTCGAATTCACGGCGGGCTTTGTCCCAGAGTGAATCAAATTCGGCGTTGCACCAGCCACCAATGTTCTGTCCGGCAAAACCATTTTCGGCGGTTGGAACGTTGTCTTTGACGGTTTTCGAGGCTGGGTCGTCACAGTAGTACAAGCCAAGGTCTTCGGTCAGCGGTTGTTGGACGTAGGCAAATTGGAACAGACCTTTCCACTTGCCACTGCTGGCTTGGGCAATGAAGGCATCGTCAAACACCACGCTCGAGGGGGCATTGTTAAATTTCACGTCAATGCCGATTTTGCGCAAATTGTCTTTGTAAAATTGTTGATCGCGTTCACGCACGGCATTGCCGGCAGTGGTCACGTACTCGAGCACAAATTTGACGGTTTTGCCGTCCACGCTGCGTTCCATGATGCCGTCCGAGCCTGGTTTCCAACCCATGGCTGCCAACAGTTGCTTGGATTTTTCTGGGTTGTAATCGTAATTGTTGATGCCTTGGGTGGTGAAGACATTCGCCAGGCTGTTGACCACATTATTCGAGACTTTTGCCGTGCCGCCGCGCAAGTCTTTGGTGACGGTTTCGCGGTCAATGCCGTAGACCAGCGCTTGACGGGTGCGTACATCGCTCAAGCCTAGGTCTTTGACTTCTTGGACTTTGTCAAACTGATTGACATCCCAGTGTTCCCACAGGGCGGTCTTTGGCGTAAACACACTGTACAAGCCCCTTGCAGCATCTTTTAAGGTTTTGATCGTGGTGGCTGAGGCGACCAGCCCGACGCTCGAGGTGGCATCGACTTGACCTGCCAGCACGTTGACTTGCAGCGTGTCGGTTTTTTGGAAGAATTTGTAAATGATGCGATCAACCATTTGCGGGTTGTTGCGCCAGTAATTGCTGTTGCGCACCATCGTCCAGCTTTGATCGCGTTGCCACTTCTGGAATTTGAACGGTCCAGAGGTGACGACTGGTCCTTTGCGGCTGGTGGCGATGGCTGCACCCAAGAATTCTTTTTGAATGATCTCGAGTTGCTGCTCTTTGGGTTTGCCCTGCATTAATCCAGTTGCACGGTCCCAGAGTGGTTTCCAGATGTGGGCTGGGGCAATAAAATTTTGCACAAAACTTGGTGCGGCAACGGCAAACAGGTACGGTGGGTCGTAAGTCAGCTCGAAGGTGTTGTCATCGATGACGGTCATCTTTTTTGGATAATTGTCACGGCTGGCAACTGGTAGGCGCTCGTCGCCAAAGACATCGTAATTAAATTTCATGTCGGCGGTGGTGATCGGACGACCATCTGACCATTTCGCGCCGCCACGAATATTCCAACGAATGGTTTGCGCGGTCACGTCACCGGCAGCATTTTTGGTCAGTTTGACGCCACCGTTTTTTTCGGTGGGAATCTCGCTTGCCAAATCGGGTTGCAAATTGCCGTTTTGGTCAAAGTAAGACAAACCAGCATACAGCCAGCCGATGACTTCTGCCGAAATGGCTTGGTTGTTGACGAACGGCTCGAGTGCCGAAGGTTGTTGGGTTGTACCGAGAATCAATGAATTGTCTGATGCGCCCGCCAATGCCGATGGACTGAACACCACTGCACCAAGCGCCATGACACCAAATGCTGTTAACCATTTTTTCTTCATACTTCCTCCTTAAAAATAAATCGTCGCCAGAAAGGATTCTGAACTGAGTCCAACTGACGTTGATGTGAAAGGATATGTTGGACGGTACACTTATGTCAACGAAAACGTTTGCATCGACCTGTATTGTTAGGCAATCGTGACAAAACAGTGTCAGAGGTATCTCAGATCAAAGAAAAAAGGGGGCTCGAGATAGCACCCTTCAAGATGGCAACACCAATTTCAATGACAGGCGCTTGCGCCCTCACCCTCGGGCGCAACCGCGCCGTCGGTACGGAAGCTGTGTCCGCAACCGCAATTGCTGGTCGCGTTGGGGTTCTCGACCACGCTAAAGCCGCCACCCATCATCGTCTCGAGGTAATCAACCAATGCGCCCTGGACAAATGGCAAACTGGCACGGTCCACCACAAGTCGTACCCCATTGGATTCAAACATCGAATCTCCCTCGAGTGTGCGGTCATCAATCGCCATGCCGTAACTGTAACCGCTGCACCCACCAGATTTGACGAAAACCCGAACGGCAGCATGTTCCTTGCCGTTTTTGCTCATGATCTCGAGCGCCTTTTGAGCACCCGTGTCGGTAATCCGAATGTCATTGTTGGTTTTTGGTTGTTCCATTGCGGCTGTCATGGCGTCAATCTAGCACTTTTATGCCAGGGCAAACGTGTAATAGAATACGTCCGAGCTTGAAATACCCGTCAAAATACCTTAAAGTCAAATTCGGTTTTGCGCCCATAGCTCAGCCGGATAGAGCATCAAGCTTCTAACTTGACGGTCGCAGGTTCGAGTCCTGCTGGGCGCACCAGATTTACCCTCGAGATCAACATTCGAGGGTTTTTTCATGTATTCTCGAGAGATCAGGGGGTAAAAATATGGCGGGTTCTCGAGGGACAGCAGTTTTGATGCTTCATGGTTTTACGGCGCAACCCAAAACCGTGGATTTTATCGAGCGTTATTTTCAACGTGAAGGTTACGAGTACGAAATTCCGGTGCTGCGCGGTCATGCCACCAAACGCGAAGATTTGATTGGCGTGCGTTGGCAAGACTGGGTCGAGGATGCCATAGCAGCTTACTCGAGACTCAAAGAGAAAAAAGGCAAAGTGGCGGTGGTGGGGCATTCAATGGGAGCAGTCGCCGCAATTCAGCTCGCCGCCCAGAAACCCGATGTTGGAGCCGTTGTTTTGGTTGCGCCGGCTTTAAAATTTTCAAACCCAATGGCTGGAATTGCACCCCTCTTAAAAACTTTTGTCAAATGGAATCCTGGCAGTGGCTCGAGTGTACTTGATCCAGCATTGCGCGAAGAATCAGACCGTCTTGCCGTGACCTACAAGGGTTTTCCAACCGCCGCTTTCGCCGAATTGTACGCGATGGCAAAACTCACGATTCCCAAACTCGAGTTGATCAAATGCCCCGCCCTGGTGATTCATTCGCTCAAAGACCAGGT
>JAYTKL010000520.1:0-5298 GCA_043730305.1 Deinococcales bacterium
AAACAAATTTTTGGCGACCGCATGACCGAAATCTGGGGAAACATCGAACCCGTCAAAAACCTCGAGATTCTGAATGGAGGAGAGCGGCTCGAATTGTGCAACCTCGAGCTGCTTGCACTGTACACCCCAGGTCATGCCGTGCATCACCTGGCATTTCAACTCGAGGACGTGATCTTTGCGGGCGATGTGGCGGGGGTGCGAATTGGTAATCAAGCGCCAGTTCCGCCGACACCGCCGCCCGACATCAACCTCGAGCACTGGCGAACCAGCATTGAAATGCTGAAATCTCGAGCCGCCAAAACCTTGTACCTTGCGCACTTTGGACGATTTGATGACGTGCCAGAACACCTCGAGAGATTGTCAGAAAACCTCGAGCGTATTGCGCAGATTTCGCTTTTGGGTTTGCAGGCAGGGGAGACTGCGCTTGAGATTGCCGCTCGACTTCGCAATGCCACCAGTTTGTGGGCATCAGATGAATTTGCGAGTGGTTACGTCCCAGCTAGCATTTCTGCCTCTGACGTGGCAGGACTCGAGCGGTACTGGCAAAAGTTTCATCCAGAATTACTGTGATATTACTGTGATTTCGCCTCGCCAGAGTCCACATTCACCAGCAAACTCGAGATGTCCACCGCCTCAAAATCCGAACCTTTGACCTTGCTGATACTCGATAAGATGTCGTTGTCCCAAGCCTCGTCCTGCGTGCCTGAAACGTACCAATTCGAGCCATTGTCCGCCAGAATCAAACCGTAAGTTTTCAAAGCTTGCAAAATCACACGCATGTCTTTTGGAAAGCTCGAGGTGTCAACACTGGCTTTGAGCCGAAACCGTGCGCCCATCGGCGGCAACTTGGTGTCGCTTGAAGCTCCCGCTTGATGACGCGCAGCCCAGACGAAGGCGGTTTGCGTGGTTTGGGCGGTAAAACGGATGGCATGGGCAATCACACCCGCCGCCACCTCGTCGTGTCGTACCAACCCTGGCAAAATCGGTAAACCTGCCGCATCGGCGCTCGTCCAGGTGCTCGGTCTTAAGGCGTTGGATTTCAAATCCCAGATTGCGCCAGAACCAGCCCGCCACGAACCATCGGTGTTTGGGAACGCGCTGTACAACTCGTAAAGCTTGCACTCGCCCTGACGCACCACCAAAACATGACGGTCGCCGCTCGAGGTTGCGCCCCCCTCAATCGGCGGATTTTTCGGAATTGGGTACAAGGCATGATCGCTCTGGTCATCGTATTCAAAGCTCACTGACACGCCAGCCTGATTGGCGGGAACAACCACAAACGGAATGCCAATCGGTTTCCTCTCATACAAACCCGAACCAAAATCTGAGTGCAAGCCAACGCCAGCCCCAATGCTCGAGATGTAAGCATTCGAGTTTTTGTCAACTGGCAGCTTGTCGATGCGAGCGTTCCAAACGTTGTTTTTGGGAAACAATGAACACGCGCCCAGGTTGGTGTTCGGCAGTGTGATTGCCCCAGAAGCAAAACAGGCGGTCAAAAAAACCAACAACAAGGCTTTCTTCATCATCCCGAGTTTAAACCCCAATTCTGAGATAGATTGAGGAGTGTTTTATGCCCTGATTCTGCCTCTTGCCTTGCTGGCTGCATTTACCATCGTCAATTCAATTTTGTTCCGCAGCTTGCGTTATTACAAAGCCGTCAAACTCGAGCATCAACCCAAAGTTTCACTTTTAATCCCAGCCCGAAATGAAGAAACCAACCTCGAGTTGCTGCTGCCCACACTGGTCGCCCAAGATTACGCCAACCTCGAGATCATTGTGCTGAACGATCACAGCACCGATCAAACGCTCAATATTGCCCAAAAATACGCGGCTCGAGATTCCAGACTGCGCGTGATTGAGGGTGCGGAGTTGCTGGCTGGTTGGCTCGGCAAACCCAACGCCTGCCGTCAACTTGCCCAGGCTGCCAGCGGCGAAATTCTGGTCTTCACCGATGCCGACACGCTCTGGCAACCCGACGCGATCAGTCTGTGCGTCAAAGCCATGCAAGCCACCAACGCGGATGCCATGTGCGCTTGGCCCGAACAAATCCTTTCAGGTTGGTTCTCGAGCCTGGTGCAACCCTGGATGACCTGGAGTCTGCTGGCGTTGTTGCCCGTGTGGTTGATTCCCAATCCGAAACATAAACTGATTGTCAGCGCCAACGGTCAAATGCTGGCATTCAAAAAAGATTGTTACGCCAGCATCGGCGGTTTTGAACCCGTCAAGCACAGCATCCTCGAGGACATGGCACTGGCAAGAAATGTTAAAGCCCAAAACCTGCGTTTTGTACTCTTGAATGGTCTGGGCAGCGTCAAATGCAAGATGTACTCGAGTACCAAAGAAACCTTTGACGGTTTTGCCAAAGCCGCCTTTGTGGGTCTAGGCTCGAGCGTTCCAGCATTATTTGTCAGCATTTTGTTTTTCGCGTGGTTGTTTCTTGTGCCCTGGATTTGGTTGATTGCCACCGCATTTTCTGGCTCGAGCCTCACGCTGCCGCTTGTTGCAGTTTTACTCAGTTTGCTCGGGCGTTTTGTTGCCGACCTCGAGTTTGGCTACCCGCTTTATTTGTGGGTTCAACAACCCTTGTCGATGATTGGCTGGGCGGTCATTGCCGTGGCGTCATGGCGGCGTTTTCGCAAAGGTGAAACCAGTTGGAAGGGACGGGTTTACGACCTGAAAAATGGTCCTAAAGGGTAAATTTGCTTTCCTCGAGATGAATTGGTTTGACACTCGAGAAACGCTACAACGGGCTTTTTGGTGCTTTCTCTGAAGCGCGAAGCAATGCCGCACCGCCAATAAATGGTCCAATCAGAATGTACAAATAATACGAAATAAAACGCCAGATCAGCGTCAGGAACGTCTTGGCGGCATCGGGAACGCCGATTGCGGCAAAGACCTTGCCGAGCGCAATCTCAAAGTAACCACTGCCGCCAGGGGTTGGCACAACCGAACTGAGGCTGACCAGCAAGCTCTGGCAAGCCAGAATTGCCACGTGATCAAAGTTTGGAATGCCAAGCCCCCAAGCCACAACATTGAACGCGCCAAAGTGCGTTAAAAACGCCAGTGCATTGACAAAATGCAGCAGCAATTGCGTGCCGAGCGGCATTTGTCGCAGTTGTGCCATGACATGCCCGGTGCGGTGAACAAAGGCAAAAGCAGCAAAACGGCGGCGTTTCAAAAACCCAAGGCTGAAGAGGTTAAACGTGAAACGCGCAATAAAATCGGCGCTAAACGTCACGGCAATGGCTGCCAAAATCAACAAGATGCTCGAGATTCCAATTAAAACACCCAGTACAGGAATGCCCAGATTGATACCTTTGAATTGCAAAATCAAAAACGAGACGGGCATACTCCAGGCGTAATAAACAAAATCCAGCACCAGTCCGAAAACGGCGATGGCGGTGGCTTTTTTCACGTCAATAAACCTTGACAAGTACCAGCCCAAGCCAAAACTCGAGCCTGTGGCGGCGGGGGTGACGAATGCACCGAACAGACTCAACAATGCGGCACGGATGGCGCGAGAGAGGCTGATGTGTTCGCCAACGTCGAGGGCGGTTGCCAGGATTTTGATGCGAACGCCGAGCAACACCCACCAGGCTGCCAGAAACGGGATGACCAGGGCAAGCTTTGTCCAGTTGACATCAAGCAGTTTTTGAAAGGCGCTCGGGTCGAGTTTGTCGCCTGTTAAAAGCAGTAACGCGATTGCACCACCCGAGATGAGTAAGGAAATCAAAATAATTCTGATGGCGTTCTTCACAGCCAGCCCGCGCTTTTGTACCAGTTTGCCGTCTCGAGAAATCCTGTCTCGAGGGTGGTCTTGGCAACCACGCCAAGGTCGTTTTCTATCGCGCTGACATCGCAGACCCAGCCGATGGCGGTCAAATCTTTTTGACGTGACCGGTTGATTAAGCCCACCCGCCCAAAGGCGCGTCCCGCCTCGCCCAACTGTGCCGCCATCTCGAGTGCGACATTTGGAAGTGGCAGAGCGCGGTACGGTTTTTTGTAAACCCGTGCCAGTACCTCGAGAATGCCGTCCCAACTGACGGGCGTTGGACTGCCCGCAAAGTAGGTTTTGCCGCTCGAGTTTTTACTTTCGCCGCAGGCAATGATCGCTTGATTCAGATCGTGAACCTGAACCAAAGTGTACGCCCGATTGGGGTCGCCCAGCACCGGAAAAAACCCGAATTTGGCGGCTTGATGTGCGAACAAGAAATCTTTGTCGTTTGGTCCGTAAACCCCTGGTGGGCGCAAAATGCACCACTCGAGGTCTTTGGTCTCGAGCACGCGGTATTCGCCCTCGAGTTTGCTGCGTCCGTAAGGTGTGATCGGTTCTGGCGGGTCGGATTCTTTGCGGGGGTGCTCGATTGTGCCTGTACCCGCCGCCGCCTGACTCGAGATGTACACCAGTTTTGCCCCCGCGTCTCTTGCGCCCACAGCCGCCGCCCGAGTGCCTTCGGCGTTCGCCCACATGAATTCCGCCTCAGAGTTGGCGCGGGTCGCTCCTGCCAGATGGTAGACGACGCTGCATCCCTCGCTGGCGCGGGCGACATCTTTAGATTTCAGGTCGCCAGACACCCGAACCAAATTTGGGTCGCTCGAGGGGCTGGACTTGCCCGACTTGGGACGAACCAAAACCCGAACCTGAAAACCCTGTTCGAGAAGGGCTTTGCTGAGGTGAGAGCCGATAAAACCACTCGCGCCAGTAATCAGAACTGTCTTTTGGTTAGCCATACAATGACCATATCGTACAACGACTGATCAAGACTCGCGTCTGGGTTTGGAAATGGTTAAACTGTACGCGTGAGCATAAAAGCAGACCATTGGATTCGCGCCCGTGCGCTCGAGGGCATGATCGAACCTTTCGCAGACCGTCAAGTACGCAGTGAGGGCGACGCCAAGATCATTTCTTACGGACTCTCGAGTTTTGGTTATGATTTGCGGGCTGCGCCTGAATGGAAGATTTTTGTCAACGCCTTTCATACCGTGGTTGACCCCAAAGAGTTTGACCCCAGGGGATTTGTTGACTTCGAGGGCGACGAGTGCATCATTCCGCCGAACAGTTTTGTGCTGGCGCGAAGTGTCGAGTACATGCGAATTCCAGAGAACGTGATGGTTGTGGCGGTCGGAAAATCCAGCTATGCACGCTGCGGTGTGGTGGCAAACGTAACGCCTTTAGAACCAGGTTGGGAAGGGCATGTGACCCTCGAGTTTTCCAACACGACCCCGCTTCCGGCTCGAATGTACGCCAACGAGGGTTGTGTGCAACTTTTGTTTTTTGAAGGCGAACGCCCAGAAGTC
>JAYTKL010000521.1:0-1051 GCA_043730305.1 Deinococcales bacterium
GCCTCGCGCAGGCTTTCCTTGAATTGCACTTCAATGTTGTCGTTCGAGAATCTTCTGGTGGTCGAGCGTCCGAGTGGCACGCCCAGGTGGTCGCAAATGTCTTGCGCGAGAATCGGGTTGGACTGTCCAGTAAAGACCTTCAGGGGTCGCTCCATGCGTGTGACTCCTCAAAAAAGAATCCTCAAACTCGAGGATGGGTGAAACTCCTCAGACTCGAGGGTAAGAAGAGTTTAGCCTGAAAAGTGGGGAAAAGGGAAAAGTAGCCGTTCACAGTGCGCAATTGAGAACAAGGATTTCGTAGGGGTGAACCTCGTGTTCACCCTGTGGCACAATGATTCTCGGGTTTTACGTCTCGAGATTTTGAACTTTAGGCTTTTTCCTTTTAACCCTCGAGACTTGCGGGTTAGAATTGAATCATATGCTTAACAGATACACGTACCCTCCACCTCCGCCGCTCGAGGTTCGGTTTCCAGCTCGAGTTTCTTCTATCACGTGGGGGTTTTATGGCAGGTCATAGCAAGTGGAAGCAGATCAAACGCAAAAAAGCGATCAACGATAACCGTCGTGGCGCTTCGGTTTCTAAGCACCTCGCGGCAATTTCGGCGGCGGTGCGTGCGGGTGGGTCTGGGGATGTGGCGGGCAATTTGGGTTTAAAGAATGCTCTTGCCGCCGCCAAAACCGATAAAGTGCCAACCGATCATATTGCCAGGGCAATCGAACGCGCTCTGGGTTCGGCAGAGGGTTCACAAGTCGAGGAAGTGGTCTACGAGGGTTACGGCGTCGGCGGCGTGGCGGTTCTGGTGTATGCCCTGACCGACAACCGCAACCGAACCGCGCCCGAGGTGCGTCACGCGTTCTCCAAGTTTGGGGGCAACATGAGCGGCGGCGTGGCGTGGATGTTTGAACGTCAGGGTTTAATCACGCTGGATAAAAACGATGATGCCACCCAAGAACTCGCCATCGAACTGGGTGCGGCTGACCTCGAGGTGTACGATGAAGACGGCTTACCGCGCCTTGACGTGTACACCAGTTTTGCCGACATGAACCCCAT
>JAYTKL010000522.1:0-1701 GCA_043730305.1 Deinococcales bacterium
GACGACTTTGGTTTTGGCGTAAATGTCTTTGTTGGCGTCCTTGACTCGAGTCAGTGCCTGTGCGCCGCCGATGATAAAGGCGCTCTTGCCTTGGCTGTAGAGTTCGTTGTTCAGTTGGAATGCCTCTTTGCGCAGCAAGTCTTGCGGAATCACGTCGGATTTCATGAGGTTGACGAACTTGGTCAGCAACCTGGCGTGTGCGGGGCTGTTAAACACGGCTTTGCCATCTTTGGCAATGGCTAGACCCTCGAGGTAAAAATGCCCCAAGAAACTCGCGCCGTTTGGGTCTTTGATTGGGGGCAACCAGCCGTAAGCGCCAGTGGCGGCTTTGATCCGTCTGGACATGGTCAGCACTTCATTCAGTGTTTTTGGTGGCGATTTGATGCCCGCTTTTTGCAAGAGTTCGGTGTTGTACGCCATCACGCCTTGGTCGGTCCAACCGTACCAGGGATAGCCGTAATTTTTGCCGTCCACGTTGAACATGCCAATCGTGTTGTCCCAGAATTGTCCGCGCAGTGCGTCGTTGGTGGTCAGGTCGTTGACTGGGGTCAGCAAACCGTCTTGGGCAAATGATGCGGTGGCATCGATCCAGAGGTTAACCACGTCTGGGGTTTTGCCCAGCGCGATGGCGGCTTGAAGATCGCGTACCATCGTGTCTTGCTTGTCGGCAAGCTTCACTGTAATGCTCGGATTGACCTTCTCGAAGTCTGCAATCACGCCCTTCAGGTAGGGATCAAACTTGGGTGAGAGATACCAAGACCAGAATTCGATCTCGGTCTTTTGGGTTTGTGCCAAACTCGAGATTCCAAGTGCCCCTGTGAGTGCCAAGATTCCTGCGCCGATCAGTAACTTCTTGTTCATACATCTCCTTTTTGGTCGTTGGTGACCATTGAATGAAACAAACGTGGCTGAGGCTACACGTTGTAGCTAGCAACTAAACATTATTTTCCTCTGACCGCTTGAGTCTAGACCACCAAGCCATGACCAGACAAGTCTTAAGTTTGACCCATTTTAGGTTTAACTCGAGGAATTGCCACGAATTGTACTCAAAACCGCCAGTGCGGCTGCGCCGTACAAACCAGAACGCTCTCCCAGACGGGTGTAATCGATGCGCAGTTGCCGTGTTGAAAGTGGCAAACTCTTGGAATACACGTTCTGACGAATACTGGCAAGCAACAAAGGACTGATCTGGGCAACCTCGCCGCCAATAAAAATTCTTGAAGGATTCAGTAAATTGACGGTCGCAGCCAGCACTTGACCAATCGCGCTGCCCGCCCGGTGGATAATTTCGTTGGCGCTCAAATCGCCGTCCAAAGCGGCAGCGCCCACATCCTGAATTGTCAACACGTGTTGCAGTGAATCACTTGAGGCGTCTATCGCCGCCCGAACGATGGCTTGAGCGCCCGCCAGCATCTCGAGGCAGCCAACATTGCCGCAAACACATCTTTGCCCGTTTGGATCGACACAAATATGGGCAATATCACCCGCCGCGCCGTCAGTGCCACGGTAAATATCACCCTGGGCAATGATCGCCGCGCCGATGCCGGCACTCAGTTTGACCACTACAAAATTTTCTTTGCGGCTCGAGGTGGTGGCGTTGGTACGGTGATGCCATAATTCGCCCAATGCCATGACGTTGACATCGTTATCGACCACGACAGGTAAACTCAAGCTCGAACTGAAATACTCTTGAAACGACAA
>JAYTKL010000523.1:0-1899 GCA_043730305.1 Deinococcales bacterium
CGCGGCTTTGGCTGCCAGCGCCTTGTCGGCAGCTTCAGCCGTTGGACAATACGCCACTTGAATGTGGTTGGCTTTGTGACGCGCCATTAACTGATCTCGAGAAACCCCGTGAAGCACGGCGTGCATGATGGGCCACTCCGAAGTGGTCAGTTCCCAACGACGTTTGGTTTCGGCGTCGGGCAATTCGACCACGTTGGCACGTCCGATATCGCAGTTCAAACCTCCATCCATGACAAAAATCCGTGACCAGACGAGTTCGCCAGGTTTACTGATGCCTTTGAGCGTTCCGCCGCCTTTGCGAAAGTACATGGCGGGTTGACGGTCACTCGAGGCTCCTGAATAACCACCAATAAAATGTGATGGTGGTGCAGCGCCAGAAATCAGAAAAACCCAAACATACTGCCCATCAAACTCTTCGCCCCAACGAACATCGTGCAATGTGGTGTCGTACTCGGGCATCCAAGGCTCGAGCGAAAGTTTCATGGTGCGTTCCGAGAAATTCTTTTACGTTTCATGCGTAACGAAGTCTAACAGATTCTCGAGCGGTCAGGATTTAAGCCGACTCGAGTTCAACATTTTTGTATAAATCATCAAGTTTGATTTCAATATTCACGCACGGTAATTTCATGGTGTCACCAGCCTCGTAAAGCTCGTAGCGCCATCCTTCTAAATCACGGCGGTAAATTTCGGCTCGGATGGCGTCCTGAGCCAGCAAAATATACACTTGCAAAGCCTCGAGTTTTTGGTACGCAAAGAGTTTTTCGGTACGGTCAATGTCATTGGTGCTTTTACTCGAGACTTCGGCAATCAGACACGGACGGCGAACAATTTTAGGATCATTATCGGTTTTATCACAAGCCACCATCACATCCGGGTAGTAGTAAACGTCACTTGCCTCGAGTCTCATGTCGCTATTGAAAACTTCGCATTCGCTTTCTTGACTTGCATTCCATAGATAAGCAAACAAATTCCCAGAAACACGATTATGCGCCCGAGAGCCACCAGCCATCGCATAAATCTGTCCGTGAACAAATTCATGCCTTTGGTTCGCATTTTCTTCAAACTCGAGATACGCCGCTTTGGTCATGATTTGGGGTGGCTCGAGAGCAATTCTTGGCATGGATTTAGTCTACTCGAGCTTCAAATCTCGGGCAACTAACCAACATTGACCGTGCCGCAAACATGAACTTGTATTCCCATGCCCTCGAGCATCGCGGCTTTGGCAGCCAGCGCCTTGTCGGCATCATCAGCCGTTGGACAGTACGCCACCTGAATGTGATTGGCTTTGTGCCGCGCCATCAATTGATCTCGAGAAACCC
The DNA here is from genome assembly GCA_043730305.1 of Deinococcales bacterium. Classification (GTDB taxonomy): domain Bacteria; phylum Deinococcota; class Deinococci; order Deinococcales; family JAAFIG01; genus JANXTZ01. Next base: position 1,320 of record JAYTKL010000523.1, read on the forward strand.
CGTGAAGCACAGCGTGCATGATGGGCCACTCGGGGGTGGTCAGTTGCCAGCGCCGTTCGGTTTCCGCTTCGGGCAGTTCGACCACGCTGGCGCGACCGATATCGCAATGCAAGCCGCCATCCATGATAAAAACCCGAGACCAGACCAGTTCGCCAGGTTTGGAAATACCTTTTAATGTGCCGCCACCTTTGCGAAAGTACATGGCGGGTTGACGGTCGCTGCTCGCGCCCGAATAACCGCCAATAAAATGCGATGGCGGTGCGGCGCCAGAAATCAGGAAAACCCAAACGTACTGATCGTTAAACTCCTCACCCCAGCGCACATCATGGAGTGTGGTGGCAGGGTCAAAACCCATGGCATTCCAAACCCGGTTGGTTACGAGCGCATCGACGGCTGCGCCCTCGTCAACCTCGTTAAAGTGCGGCAGTGCAAGTCCTGCGTACAACTCTTTTTTGCCGTCTCGAGATTTGACCGAAGGGCGAATCACGTTGTTCAGTAATCCTTCGACCAAATCCGAGGCGGGAGTCATGTCCTTCAAACCAAGCTGATACTGAATTCCAATGGCGTCACACGAGAAGTC
>JAYTKL010000524.1:0-2603 GCA_043730305.1 Deinococcales bacterium
AAGGTGTTGACCATGCGTGATTCGTTGTCGAGCAACCAGCGGCGCAAGTCTTTTGGCGCGTTGCGCATGAGCCAGGCTTTGGCAATTCGACCCTCGCCGATTTGCAAGGAGTTGGCGTAATAGCCAAGGGCGGACGCTTTCTGGGACTCGAGATCGTTTTGTTCCACCGCACGCAGAAAGTCGTAAAAGTGAAACAAAATTGTGGTGCGCACGCGTTTGGGGAATTTGGCGGTGGCGTCATAAAAACGCAACTTGTCCCAACTTAAAATGCTGGTCAAGAACGGGCTTTGCGATTGTTTCAAGCCAAGCATGAAGGTCAGGGGCGTGCCGAACATCACGACTTCGGCTTTGCCGTCCTCGTCCAAATCCTCTAAAGCGGTGACACCCGAACCTTTGCCGTCAACCACACCAATGTTACGCAAGCCACCCTCGAGGGTGAAGAAGTAATCGGTGGCAGTTCCACCTTTTTGGCTGAAGGCGCGAACCCAAAGTTCCTCGGCTTGCTGTCCGGTTATTTCGACAAAATAGGCTTGGAAGTCCTGCCCGACGATGGTTCGTTTGACAACATTGTCGGCTCCCACAATTTTAAAAGCCGAGGTGGTCTTGTCAATCGGGTCAATGCGCAGTCCAACTGCACCCCATTGCACAGGTTGAAAGTCAACACCAATGCTGACGCCCAGCCCGACCATTGCTGCCAGCGCTAATCCTTTGAGAGCACGTTTCATCATCACAATGTGTAGTTTGACAGGTTTGACCCGCCTGAGTCAACTTTTAAAGTCGGTTGGCGGTTTTATGGCGTTCAAACACGACCAAAGCTTTCGGGGATTTCCGGTTTTCATCACCACTCAAGTTAATCTCGAGCACCAGGCAATGCAGTGATTCGCGTTACGCTTTTGAGCGGATGTGCGTACTCGAGGGTGCCTTTGATGCTTGGGTTGCCTCCAGCCGTAGCGGCATCACGTAACCTGAAGCTTTGGTCAAGCTGGTTAAAGTTTAGCTCGAGCGGGTTGTCGCCCCTAAAGTCCATGAAGGCTTGGTTTTGTTGGCAGTAGCCGACAAAAACGTTGTGCGCAATGATGGTGTTGGTCACTGGGAAACTTGGATCACTTGGGATTTGCGCAGGATAATAAAATTGCATTGGGTAAATTGGATGACTCGAGTCGTAAGTGCGATCTAAGCTGACGAAAGTGTTGTGCTGAATGTCCAAACCCAGCGCTCGAGTGTCAACAATGCCCTCCATTGCGTAAGTCACCGACATGGCGTTTGAATTGTCGCCAGAGCGGTTTTTCACGAAAATGTTGTTGCGCAACGTCACCCGACCACCGTTTGGAAAATCTGCCAGGTAATTCTCGGTCTGGGTCGTGCCGTTAGAGCGTGAACCCATGAAGTAATTGCCCTCGAAGATGTTGACTTGCGCCCGAGATTTGAACAAATGCCCGTAATACGCGCCGTGCGTCCAAGAACCGGTCATTAAAACCGTAAAATTCGGGTCGGTTGCGCTGGCGTTGATGTAGGCGTTGTGCTCGGGTCCACCGCCGCCACCGTTGGAATCCAGTTCGACCCGCTCGAGCCTGAGCGTGCCAGTGTTGTTGCCCGTGCCAAAGATACCGTTGGCTTCGTGGGTTTTGAAACCAGTGATTTTCACGTCGCGCAAGGTCAAGTTTTTTGCGCCGTTGATGTAAATACCCGCCTTGCCGATGCTGCCGCCAGCGCTCGAGTCCGCAAGCTCGAGGTTCTCGATGGTGATGTTCTCAGATTGGTCAACGTAAACGATACCTTGCCCGAGTGTGTTGTTAGAAGCGCCCGTGCTGGGGTTGCGAATCACGGGGCGTTTACCATTTACGGTGATGCCCCGAATCGTGATGTTTTTGGGCAGGCTGTATTTGTTCGCCAAGAAGTTCTGGTAATTGTCCACCATTGGACCAATCCAGGGTTGCTGGTTTGCCCCCTCGTAGACGGCGGGATAAACCTCGAAAATGTCGCCGTCTTGCCAGTTGGTGTACGGTGTGCGGTGGAATGCGCCGCCCGTGGTGTCGTGCGCGTCGGTGTTGTCGCCATCGGTGGTTGCGCCCGTTCCACCGAGCGAGGTGTAGCTTGCAATCACCTTGCCCGCTCGGACTTGTTTAATCAGTGGTTGCCCGTCGGTGGCGGCTTGTGGCACAGCTTCGCGCAGGTTGGCAGGATTCCAAACCCATTGCTCTGGAAAAATACCGTCGCTGCAATAGCTGCTCGAGAAATTTGTGACGGGTGAATACACTTCGGGTGCGGTGATGGGCGCGACCGATTGCGTGCAGGCGCTACAAAGCAGCACAAGACCAAACTCGAGCCTCCAGTGACGTAATCGTGATGGTTTGAAAACCTCGAGTCTTAAAGCAAGTTGGTTTTTTCGCATGGTGCTCTCCGATGTGCGGTTTGAATTGTTTTACCCTAACTGACTCTCAAATTCCAAAATGACAAATTCGATGTGAAGAATGGCGAACGACGCTCGAGATTTGGGATTCGGGAACAACTGTCATACAATCGCGCCGTGTCCTTTCCCGTGCTCGAGATTGTTCCCGAACTGCGTGAAAAGCTTCAGACGAACCGCATTGTGATTTTGACCG
>JAYTKL010000525.1:0-4213 GCA_043730305.1 Deinococcales bacterium
TTGATGTTGAACTCATGGCGGTAAAATAAAAATCACTGGCTCTTGGGTTAGAATCAAGCCCATGAACAAAGGTATTCTTGCCGGAATCGTTATTGCCATTATTGCCGCCGTTGGTTTACTGGTCATTTCTCAAACCAGCTCGTCCTCCTCCTCGAGCAGCACCCCGACCGCAGCAAGCACACCAACTTCGAGCGGAGCTGGCAATTCGGTCTTGTGCGCCTCGCAACCACCAGCTTTGACGGGCGTGAAAGATGCGGATGTCACAGAACTCAAACTCGAGGATAAAATCATTGGTTCGGGCGCGGAAGCCGTATCGGGAAAAACTGTGGTCATGAATTACATTGGAAGACTTGTCGATGGTACGCAATTTGATGCGTCTTGTGGCAAAGGTGATCCATTCCAATTCATTTTAGGTGCTGGACAAGTCATTGGAGGTTGGGATCAAGGTATTGTTGGCATGAAAGCTGGTGGAATCCGCCGTCTGATTATCCCCTCGAGCCTCGGATACGGTGCTGGCGGGCAAGGACCAATCCCCCCAAATGCTGCCTTAATTTTCGATGTCGAACTGGTTGCCGTACAATAATCGCTCGAGAGGAAAAAAAATCATGAACGAACAACTGCAAATTGAAGAATTAACCGTTGGCACAGGAACACAAGCCCAAAAAGGACAGCTTGCTGTGGTGCATTACACGGGTTGGCTCACCGACGGCACCAAGTTTGACTCGAGCAAAGACCGCAATGACCCGTTCAGTTTCGCCCTCGGTGGCGGCATGGTGATTAAAGGCTGGGACGAGGGCGTGGTCGGCATGAAAATTGGCGGCAAACGCAAACTGACCATTCCAGCACACATGGGTTACGGCGCTCGAGGTGCTGGCGGCGTGATTCCACCGAATGCAACACTGGTGTTTGAAGTCGAACTGCTTGACGTTAAAGGTTAAATCAGGATTGCTCGAGAGGTCAACATGAAACGATTTTTGTTTGGTCTGGCACTGATCTCGAGCTTGGCGGTTGCGCAAGTTTCGGGTTTTAAAATTGCTGGAGTCGAAACCTTTAAAGTCGTACCCTCACACAAAGATGGCGTGATTGTCTACTTGCTCAACCCACCAGTTGGCGGCGAGCACAGTCCCGTCTGGCAAAATTGCGGCATATACGACCAAACCATTAAAACCGAAAATGTCATTCACAGCCTCGAGCACGGCGCAGTTTGGATCACTTACAAAACCGATTTACCTAAAACTCAAATTGAAGCATTGCGTCAGGTCGTGAAAGGTCAGACGTACATCATCCTGAGTCCGTACCCCTTCAGCAACAAGCTCGAGAAACCAATTCACGCTGTTGCTTGGGGGGTTCGTTTGGGTCTGGACAGTGCTGCCGACCTGCGAATAACCACGTTTATCGCGCAATTTAAGAACAATCCTCAAACCACGCCAGAGTTTGGGGCGGCTTGCACTGGCGGCATTGGCAACTCAATTCAGTGATGGCTCAGGAAACTCGAGTTGAATCAAGCTCGAGTTTTACCGTTTTTGCCCTCATCACGGCGTCACCGAAAGCCTTAGAATGAACCTTAGAATGAAACTCCAATTTATAATTCTGACTGGTTTAACGCTTCTTTTTGCTGCTTGCAACAAAGCCGAGGAAAGCGTGCCATTAACAGGCATGAAAGAATTTAAGTACAAAGGCGGCGACCACAAAGAAGGACGGCTTAGTTATTCCGAGACTCCTCCTAGTGGCGGCGCACATAACCAAAATTGGCAAAATTGTGGGGTTTACGACACGCAAATAGCCGTTGAAAATGCCATTCACAGCCTCGAGCATGGTGCGGTCTGGATTACTTACAGACCAGATTTAGCAACAGACGAAGTCACAAAAATACGCGAGTACGCCAAAGGGCAAACCTACATGCTGGTCTCACCGTACCAATACGGCGCACTGGACAAACCCGTTTATGTGATTGCTTGGAATCACAGCATGAGCGTGGATAAAGCCGATGATAAACGCATTGCCTCGTTCATCAAGAAGTACAAGAACGTGGCAGAAAACACCCCAGAATTTGGTGCGACTTGCTCGGGTGCAATTGGCACGCCGATTCAATAACCTTCATGCAAGACAGCTTTCAAACCACCACAACCAAAGTAAGCACCTCGAGAAACTGGATTGCTCCCGTTCTGGTGGTTTTGGCAATTGGTTTAAGTTGGTTTTTGGGACGCGCCAGCAACAGTGCGCCACTTGAAGGCAGCCCTGACGTGACCTTCGCGCGGGACATGATCGCGCACCACACCCAGGCGGTGGACATGGCGATTCGGGTGCGTGACCGCACGACTGACCCAACCTTGAAAATTTTTGCGATTGACATTGCGCTCGGGCAAACCAACCAAATGGGACAGATGATGGCATGGCTTGACCTCTGGAACGTCTCGCAGAACAGCCTGAGCGCCCCGATGAACGGCAAAGGCTTGATGATGGGCATGTCCACCCAAACTGACGTGAATTCCATCTCGAGTTTGCCTGTCAAAGACGCCGAGATCAAGTTCTTGCAACTCATGATTCGGCATCATCAGGGCGGAATTTTCATGGCAGAGGATGTGATTGCCAAAGCCAGTAGCCTTCAAGTTAAACGGGTGGCGCAAGCCGTCATCAACGGGCAAAAGTTTGACATTGACGCCATGACCTCGATGCTCGAGAAACGCGGGACAAAACCGCTATCAAAGCTGCCCAAAATGCAAATGCGCTGACGATGTAGGGGATGGTCTCTACGGTTTTCGTTGCTTGTGCGTTATCCTGTTACCGTGAACTCGAGGTTGCAGTGAACAGCAAACAATTGGATGTGGTGATTCTGGCGGGTGGCAAACCGGCTGAAGCCCTGGCGGTGGCGCACAACGTTGCCGTAAAAGCCTTGATTCCCATTGGTGGGCATGTCATGTCCTGGTATGTCTTAAAGGCTTTACGCTCGAGCGGCATGGTTAACCGCATTGTGTACGTTGGTCCTAGCGTTCCCGAACTCGAGAATTTGTACGACATTCACCTGCCTGCACGCGGCGAAATGCTCGAGAATCTTGAGGCTGGACTTGCGGCTTTACCCAACTCCAACCGTGTTTTGATTGCCACCGCCGACATTCCACTGTTGACGCCCGAAGCCGTGCGAGATGTGGTGTCTCGAGATTCTGGCACTGGTTTGGTCTACCCAGTGATTTCAGAGGCGGCTTGCGAACGGGCTTTTCCTGGTGGGAAACGCACCTACGCCAAACTGAAAACTGGTAAATTCACGGGCGGAAATTTATTTTTGCTCGAGCCTGGTTTGGTGGCTGCGTTCATGCCCAAACTCAGGCAAGTGATTCACAACCGCAAAAATCCGCTCGCCATTGCGGGCATGATCGGGATTGATACGCTGTTCAAGTTCCCCTTTGGGATGCTGCAAATTTCTGATCTCGAGCAAAAAATATCAAAAATTCTTGGTGTGCCAGCCAGCGCCCTGATTACCGAATTTGCCGAGGTGGGTTTTGATGTGGACAAACCCGAAGATTTAATCTTGACACTAATAAAATTGCGAACGTAATGTGCCAGACTGTGTCTTGAAATTTAATTTGCTATCATGATTTAAGGAGTTAGTCCTTTGAGAACACCAACCCAAGTCCGAACCACTGCCTTTATCGCCTACGCGCTCGCCATAGTTGCCGCGCTGCTGGTGTCGTTTGTTGTTCATGCGTTGTTCGGTTCGCAAGGGCGCGGCGGTTTCATGGACTTAAACTTTGGCGGCATCCTCGAGACACTGGCTTTTGTGTTTACCTTTTCCAACGCGCTCCTGCTGGCTCGAATCAGCTTTCACCTGCCGATCAGCACCCTCATGACCTGCGGTATTCTGACCCCACCACCCGCCAAGAACTTCGCGCAAAAACTCGAAACCCTCGAGAATCCCAGCACTTTGGAACTGGGGTCGGGCTTGACTGTGCTGCGCCAGAACGGCAAACCTGTCGGGATTCACGATGGACGACGTGCGCTCGAGTGGGACAAGATTGCCAAGATTTCGGGCAATGTTGCCGTGACCGAATTGCGGGCGTTACTAGCAAAAAGTGATTTTGTGGCGGTCTTGGACGACGATGCTTTTTATGGCGTGATAACCCAAGACATGTTTATTTCTGGCTTGTGGCGCGGCTTAGAACCCAGCCGCAGCTAGTTCATGTTCAGGTCACGCTGGTCACTCGAAATTTATATCTGA
>JAYTKL010000526.1:0-7002 GCA_043730305.1 Deinococcales bacterium
CAACTCACCATGCTTGCGGGGTACTTCAAACACAACTTGCTCGAGAAACAGGCGACCTTTGATTTGTATTTTCGGCGTGCGCCGTTTGGTGGCAGTTACGCGGTCTTTGCGGGTTTGGAGAACGCCCTCGAATACCTCGAGAGTTTAAGTTTTACAGATTCACACCTCGAGTATCTGGAAAGCTTGAAGATGTTCGACGCAGACTTTCTGGCGTATTTGCGGGGCTGGAAATTTAAAGCCAAAGTCACGGCAATTCCCGAAGGGCGCGTGGTGTTTCCAAACGAACCGCTCTTGACCGTGACGGGCGCGTTGGGCGAGGCGCAACTGGTCGAAACAGCGCTGTTAAACATCCTTAACTTTCAAACCCTGGTCGCCACCAAAGCCGCCCGTTGCGTTCACGCGGCAAACTCGAGCCACAGCACTTCGGGCTACACGGGCGGCACGCTGATCGAATTTGGAGCGCGTCGGGCGCAAGGTCCTAACGGGGCGCTGTCGGCGGCTCGAGCGGCATTTATTGGCGGGGCGGTCGGTACGAGCAACGTCGAGGCTGGGCAGGTTTTTGGAATGCAGGTCACGGGCACGCACGCGCACTCGTGGGTGGAAGCGTTTGACAGCGAACTCGAGGCGTTCAGGGCGTATGCCAACACGTTCCCAGACAGTGCCACACTGCTCCTGGACACTTTCGACACGCTCGAGAGTGGTTTACCAAATGCAATTATTGTAGCCAAGGAACTCGAGGCGACGGGACATAAACTTCGCGGCGTGCGCCTCGACTCTGGCGATTTGGCTTACCTTTCCAGACGAATTCGCAGCGCTCTGGATGCGGCGAACCTTGATTACGTCAAGATTGTTGCCAGCAACGACCTCGACGAGCACGTGATCGAAGCCGTGATCCGAGAGGGTGGACGCATAGACGTTTACGGGGTCGGTACGCAACTGGCAACCGGCGGCGGCGAGGGTGGCGGCGCATTGGGTGGTGTGTACAAGCTGGTGCAACTCGAGGACGCGCCCAAAATGAAACTCACCGCAGACCGCGTGAAATCCAACATTCCAGGCATCAAACGCGTCTGGCGAGCCAACACCCCAAGCGGCGAATTTGCAATGGACGTGATCGGACTTGAAACCGAAATGCTCGAGACTGGGAACCGGGTCACAGACCCAACCAACCCGTTACGGACTGCCAAAATCCCCAATGCAATGCTCGAAGATATTCGGCGCGTGGTCATGCAAGACGGACAACGAATCGGCGTTCCAGAATCGCTCGAGACACTACAATCCCGTGCCTCAGACGATCTGGCGCGGTTGCCCGAAGGTTCGGCACGTCTTCTCAACCCACACGTTTACCGCGTTAGTGTAACGGACAGCCTGCTCGAGTTGCGGTCCAAACTGATTGCCCATCTTGAGGCTGGAATTGGTTAAATCCTTCAAAAACCTCGAGCTACACCCTTTTGGCTCGAGGTTTGTTTTAGATCAGCGCTTCTGGGCGTTTGCGTGTCCAGTACCGTATCAAACCATCCGCCGCCATCAAATACGGTGTGGCAAGTTGATAACGCGAATTCATGGTGCTGTCGCTGGCGCTCGAGATTTCCTGCCCCGACATGATCTCGATGCGCTGTGCAATCTCTTCGCGTCCACCGCCCGAGCGCAGCACCTTGAGTGAAAGTTGCTCGAGTGCCGTAATATTGCACTCGAGTTTGTCAAAATGTTGTTCCATGTCGGTGAATTCACCGTAATGCGCGACCAGAATCCGTTTGGCGTTCAGTTTCCGCAGCGTGTTGATGCTGTCTCGCCAAACGTTAAGGTCAATGTCAGGGGCGGGTGTTGGTGCGACCACATGGCTCGAACCTTGCAAGCGAACGCCGCCAACATCGCCAGAAAGAATCGTGTCGTCCACAAAGTACGCCAGATGATGAATCGCATGTCCTGGCGTGTACAGCGCCTGAAACTCGAGTCCCGAAATGTTTAAAGTCTCACCACCCTCGAGAATGGTCAACTGGTTTTCGGGAACGGCTTCAAACTGTCCCCAAAGCACGTCCATCATCGAGCCGTAAATTCTTGTTGCCGATTCGATCAGGCGTTCGGGGCGCAACAAATGACCAGCGCCGTTTTTGTGAACGTAAACTTGCAAACCCAATTCTCGAGCCAGTCGTCCCGCCGCGCCCGCGTGGTCGAGGTGAATGTGGGTCAAGAGCAAATGCTTGATGTCTCGAGGTTCAAATCCCAGTTTTTTGATGCCAGTGTAAAGTTTTTCGATGGTCGCGCCAGGACCACAGTCCACCATCACATGACCAGTTTCAGACGGGATCAAATACGCGCCGACCACTTCTGGTGTGCCCATCAACTCGAGGTCAATGGCGTGAACTTTCACGCCTTATCGCCAATTTTTGTACTCAAGATTCCGATGCCATCAATTTCAACCTCGACCAGATCGCCCACGTGCAGTTCGCCCACGCCTTCGGGCGTGCCCGTGATGACCACATCTCCAGGCTCGAGCGTCATGAACTGCGAGACGTAATGAATCACAAACGCGACATCAAAAATCATTTTGTCGGTTGTGCCGTCTTGACGGGTTTCACCGTTCACTCGGGTTTGCACCCGCGTTTTTTGCGGCTCGAGGTTGGTTTCCAGGTGCGGTCCAAAGGGTAAAAATTTGTCTGAACCCTTGGCTCTGAACCATTGCAAATCGGTTTTTTGCTTGTCACGGGCGGTCAAATCCAGCGCACATGTCCAGCCGAGCACATGAGTCAGGGCATCTTCAAGACTCACTTTTGATGCTCGAGATTTCATGACCAGCCCCAATTCCCCCTCGAAATGAAACGATTCCGTCCAACTTGGGTAAGGCACGGTGTCGCCAGAGAAGGTCAAGGCATTGGCGGCTTTAAAAAATAAACCTGGTTCGGCAAGTGGTTTGTTGCCCAATTCTTCAATGTGCGCCACGTAATTTCTGCCCACGCAAACAATCTTGCTCGGGTTGGCTGGCGCGAGCAATTTCACGCTCAGTAGACTGAGTTTTTCGCCGCTCTGCTCGAGATTAGGGAAACTGACAGGCTGAATGCTTTCACCCTCGAGAATGCCCCAATTGATTGAATCTTTAGATTGATAACGAACGATTTTCATGGTTTTGAAAGCTTAACACCTCGAATCAACTCGAGATTCAGTCAATCCTCAATCTCGAGGGTGAACTTGAGGTAAAATCTCAAATTATCCTGTCCTGGACGCCGTTGTGCAAATTATGTTGACAAACTAAAAATATGTGCTACCTTAATAGCAAGCACCTCGAGTGCTCGCCGAATATCAAGTCAACCCGAAGAAATCTCGCACTGAATCAAGGAGTAACTATTATGTCTCGAGGAATTAACAACGTTTTATTGATTGGCACACTGGCACGCAATCCCGAATTGAAGTACACGCCAAAAGGGATCGCGGTGCTCGAATTTACTGTTGCTGGTGACAGCCGCACCATCGGTTCTGACGGTCTGGAACGCAATATGCCGTTCTACCAACGCAGCAGCATTTACGGCAAGAACGCCGAAAGCTTAGCCGAAAGCTTAAAAGCGGGCGACGCCGTGCTTTTAGAGGGATCGCTCGAGTATCAAGCTTGGGAAACCGAAGACGGCGCAAAACGCTCCAAGGTGGGCGTTCGTACCAGCCGCCTCGAGTCCCTGCAAAGCGGTTGGCGCAACGCCGCCCTTGTCACCGATGCGATTGGCGGGTTACGCCTTCCCGATGCCGTCAACGAGGTCACAGTCTTGGGCAATTTAACCAAAGATGCGGCGGCTCGAGTGACGCCAAACGGCAACAATGTTACCAACCTCAGCGTTGCTGTAAACGAAAGCTGGCGCGACGAGAACAACGTCTGGCAGAATAAAGCGCACTTTGTCGATGTGACCGTCTGGGGCGAAATGGCGCAACTCTGTGCCAACCTCACCAAAGGCGAAAGCGTGCTGGTGGCAGGGCATCTGACCAACGATTCTTGGACAGACCTTCACGGGCAAAAACGCAGCGCCACCAAAATCGAGGCGCACCGCATTGAAATGCTGATGCGAGCACCAAAAGCTGCCGAAGCCCCACAAGTTGCACCCGCAACGCAACGCACCAGCGGCAAGAACGCGCCAAAAGCAAGCCGTGGACGGCAAGCACCAGCCAGCAACGCCATGACCGAAGACATGCCGTTCTAAAATATCTGACCTCGAGTTTTCATCGAACTGAGGTTGAGGGATGAACAATCTCAGTTCCTTTTTATTGCAAAGGAACATAACGATGGGTCAAGCCGTTTCGCACCAAACGAACCTTTCCGACGAAGAACGCACCGAACGCGAGCAACATTGCCAAGCAGTGGATGAAGGATATTCTCAGTCCAAAGCGCATTTCAAAACCTCTGGAACTCGAGCTTCACAAACCAGAAAATCAAGAGTCAGAGCAAGCGGTCCAAAGCGCGGTGGTTACGTGAACCACTGCTGGAAATGTACCACCACCATTTCATCAACTTGGTGCTTGCGTTGCTCGAGATGCCAGTTTTTTCACTGTTCGAATTGCAAACGTTGCTTGTGCCATAACTCAAAGATTGTGATTGTCTCGAGCGTTGTCGAAAAGCAATTTTAAACGAGTGATATTAATGAAGCTGGACGAACAATTGCATTCGTCCAGCATTTATTTTGGTGTTGTTTTCGCTTCTAAAATCAAAGTTTTTGGTAACTCGAATGCTTGGTTGAATCCTGGTTTTCGGCTGTCAATCACACCATCCTCGAGCGCCAATGGATGCTTGGCGATCAATCTTAATCCCGAAATCATGGCTGCCAAACTTCGCGCCCAGGGCACTCGCAAAATGATTGGCTCGAGTTTCCAGTGTTTTAAGAGTAGCAAATCGCCCGCACCAATTTCGCTGATCTCGAGGTAACGCCAGGTTTTGACTTCAAAATGTGAGTTCGCGGCGTGTTTTTCGCCTCTGGATTTTGGGGCAATGCCAGTTGGTTTTGGGACGCTCGAGATGCCCAATAACAGCCTCACATTGCGGTTTGTAATTAAAATGGCTGCCGCGCCAGCCTGTTTAAAATCGCCTTTGGCTTGCAATTGATAAAAGTAAGTTCCCAATCCGTGCGCCAACCAAACTTCACCTTCCTCGAGCGACCAAGAATGTTGGTACGGCGTGGGTGCTCTGGAGGCAAAACCAATTCTCGAGATGTGCGCGTCGTTTTCTGGAAATGCTGCGCCTGTCAAAAAATGATTGGTAATTTGCGTCGCCAATATTTCGTCTTGGTTGCGAACTTTTGAATTGACGGTTGTCGGAAGTGCCCGATTCACGTGGGTATTGTAACGAAAATAATCATGAAACATTGGGAGAAACACTTGAGTGTTCACGAACCCGGTCGCGTTAAACTTGTCCATGCCCAAACCCAATTATCCAATCTCGAGCACCTTCCCTGTAACTGAAAACTTGCACGGCGTTGAAATGACCGACCATTACCGTTGGCTCGAGGATGGAGACAGCGATCAAACCAAAGCTTGGGTGACGGAACAAAATGCGTTCTCTCGGGCGTTCCTCGAGCAATGCGCAGAGCGTGAGGCATTGGCGGCAGAGTTAAAACAGAATTTTGCCAATACGTTAATGTGGACGCCAAATTGCTACGGCAACCGTTACTTTTATTTGCGCCGCGAGGCAGGACAGAATCAAGCAGTTTTGTATTTCAAAGTCGATTCGCTCGAGCATCCAGAACAACTGGCGCTCGACCCGAATACCTTCTCGAGCGACGGTACGACGGCGCTCGATTTTTATCATCCGAGTCCTGACGGGAAATTGCTGGCGTATGGCTTCTCGAGTGGTGGGCGGGAAATTGGCGTTTTGAAAATCAGAAATCTCGAGACGGGTCACGACCCCGACTTCGAGATTTCACCTGTTCGTTACGCGGGGGTTTCGTGGTTGAAAGAATCGAGCGGTTTTTATTACACGCGGCTTCCCAAGCCTGGAACTGTGCCTTTCGAGGAGCAAGGTTATCATCGCGCCTTGTACTTTCATGCTCTGGGTTCAAACTCAGAACTTGATCCGTTGGTGTTCAAACCTGCCAACAAGGTGGCTTGGGTTGTTACCAGCACCTCGAGCGACAAGACCATTTTATTTTTGGAAGTCTCCGAAGCGGCTGGAGGCGGCAAGAATGATCTTTACTTCATGCCGCTCGAGCCTTTTCAAGCGGGTCTTGAACCCAAAGCGCTGGCAGTGGGTTTAAACGCCAAGTTTTCTGCGGATGTTGTGGACGGCGTTTTGTATATTTTGACCAATCACAACGCGCCCAAATTCAAACTCATGCGTGGCAATCTCGAGCAGCCAGAATTGACAAACTGGACTGAAATTATTGCCGAATCTGAACATGTGCTGGGTTCGTTTGAGTTGGCTGGCGGCAAAATTGTAGTGACTCGCAGCGTTGACGTGACCTCGAGAATTTATGTCCATGATTTAGACGGTGTTCTCGAGCGTGAGATTGCACTACCTGGTTTGGGTTCGGTGGTTGGTTGGTCTGGACGGTACGACTCGCAGGAGCTATTTTACGCTTTTCAATCTTTTACCGTGCCACAAACCATTTTCTGCAACGATTTGAACACCCTCGAGTCGAAGATTATTTTTCAAGCAACGTCGGCAATTGATTTGAGTTTGTATGAAACGCGTCAAGAATTCTATATTTCAAAAGATGGAACTCGAGTGCCAATGTTTATCGTCTGTCAAAAAAACTTAGTTTTGAACGGCGATAATCCGACCGTGTTGTACGGCTACGGCGGTTTCAATGTTTCGCAGTCTCCAAATTATGGCGGCGCAATATTTTCCTGGCTGTCTCGTGGTGGGGTTTATGCCGTTGCCAACATTCGAGGCGGCTCCGAATACGGCGAGGACTGGCACAAGGCGGGGATGCTCGAGCACAAGCAAAATGTTTTTGACGATTTTATTGCCGCCGCTGAATATTTGATCTCGAGCGCTGTGACCAAACCTTCTCGTCTCGCTTGTTATGGCGGCTC
>JAYTKL010000527.1:0-6752 GCA_043730305.1 Deinococcales bacterium
TGTCTCGAGATAGATGGTGAAGTTTATTTTGCGGTTGTGGCAGTCGGTGGAGTTCTGAGAATATCAATCTTTGCTGATGCAACACCCGATGCGAGAAGAACAACACCGAGGGCAATAATGATCATCTTTGATAATTTTTTCATGGCAGTCTCCCGAATGCGTCTCTCACAAGCTTTTTTGGATTTGTAAGTTTTTTGTAAGAGTAATGCGGATATATTATGAAGTTTTAGTTAGCCTGTCAAGTTTTTAAAATTGTACTCAAGTACAGACAGGTTGATTGCTTGTGCTTTTGCACTCAACTTATGCCAATAGATGTGTAGACTATGTGCGACTATCACGACCAAATGACGATCTGAGGAGAAGTTACGACCAGCAGCCACCCCCTACAAAAAGAGGTTACAAATAAACACCTGAATGAATTACTTCAGTTGTCTGAGTTATTATCGCAAACCGAGCCACGTCAAGCTTTAGTTCCTGCTTCTAAGGCTGTAGAACTTGCTCGTATACTGAAGGATGAATACGCATTGGCTCAAAGTTTGCGTTGGTTAGGAACGAGCCATTATTATTTGTCAGAATATGATGTAGCACTACGGCACATGCTCGAAGCAGTTGAACTGTTTAAACAATTGAACGCTTTAACAATTTTGGGCGAGTGCGAACGAATGTGTGGACTTGTCTACCACGATCAAGGCAAACTTTCTGAGGCATTAGAACGATTTGAAATTTCTCTTAGTTTATTCCAACAAACTGAAAATAAGAGTGGTATGAGTTCGGCTCTGAATAATATTGCTTTGATTTATCGTGCATTTGAGGAATATGAATATGCTCTCGAATATCACACTCGCAATTTAGAGCTAAGTCAAAATATTGGTGACATCCGATCAATAATTCGAGCATTAAATGCGATTGGCTTGATTCATCTTGAATTGGCAGAAGCAAAAGTAGAAGCGAATCCACAACGAAATCAAGAATTACAAATGGCTTTGAACTTGTTCGAGCAAGCCCTTAAACCATCTCAAGAAACACAATTTCGCCTAGCGGAAATTGCCCTTCTAAACAATATTGGTTGTGTCTACATGGCACGACACGAACCAAATATCGCACTCGAATATTTTAATAAACAACTCGAGATTGCCCAAGCTTTTGGTGATCGAAAACGTTTCGCCAACGGCATTGTCGATTCAGGACGCGCCCATTTGGCACTTGGTAATCTCAGTAAAGCGTTTGACCTTATCTCCGAAGCCCACCAAGCCTTTGAAGAAGTCGGCGCTCACGACGAGCTGGCGAAAACCCACAAAGACCTGTCCGCCATTTTTGAAGCCAGGGGCAACATTGCGCTGGCGCTCGAGCATTTCAAACAATTTCACACCCTGGAGGCAACGGTCAAAAGTGATGCCGCCAAGCAACGAACCCAAACGCTGGCGGCAAAATTTGACCTCGAGAAATCGCGGCTCGAATCGGAAATGTACCGCATCCGCACCACCGAACTCGAGAGCAAAGTGGCGGAACGAACCCAGGAAGTGTTGGACGCGCAATTTGAGATGCTCGAGCGGCTGGCGAACGCGGCGGAGTTCCGCGATTCGGACACGGGAACGCACACCAAGCGGGTTGGACGGATTGCGGCAGCCGTTGCGAAACGTCTGGGAATGCCGAACGAAGACGTTCAGTTGATGCGGTCGGCGGCGCAACTGCATGACATTGGTAAAATTGGGATTCCCGATTCGATCTTGTTAAAGGAAGGCAAACTGACCGAACACGAGTGGGAGATCATGAAAAGCCACACGACCTTGGGCGCACAAATGCTCAAAGATGGCAAGTCGCGCCTTCTGCACATGGCGGAAGAGATTGCCAGGACGCACCACGAACGTTTTGATGGCACGGGCTATCCGATTGGGCTGGTTGGCACGAACATTCCATTAACAGGACGGGTGGTGGCGGTGGTGGACATGTACGATGCGCTTCTTAGCGAACGTCCTTACAAGGGTGCGTGGTCCAAAACCGATGCCCTGTTCGAGATCGGGCGCGTGGCTGGAACGCATTTTGATCCCCAGGTGGCGCAGGTGTTCTTGGACGTGATCGAATCGGATTTGACCGAAACTTGGGATTGACCGATGAATGATGCCATCAAACTCGAGGGGCACAATCCGCAGTGGTTCGCCGATTTTGAACTCGAGCGAGCGCGTATTCTGGCGGCGCTGGGGCATGTGACCGAAGGTGGAATACTCGAGCAGGTGCATCATGTTGGCAGCAGCAGCGTGCCAGGTTTAAAAGCCAAACCTGTGATTGATATTTTGCTCGAGGTGTACCCACTGCCCAAACCCGAGGTGGGCATTCCTGCGCTCGAAAAACTGGGTTACGAGTACAAGGGCGAGGCTGGGATTGCTGGGCGTTTGTTCTTTCGCAACAACCCTCGGACGCGGCATGTCCATGTTGTGGAAGCAGGAACAAACGAATTCACTCGAGATCATCTGCTGTTTCGAGATTACTTGCGAGCGAATGTGGGTGCGAGCACACGTTACGAAAATTTAAAGCTCGAGTTGGCGCAACAACACCCCTCTGACCGTGAGGCGTATTTGAGAGGCAAAACCGATTTGATACGCGAATTGCTTCGAGAGGCAACGGTTTGGCATCTTGAGGTCACAGGATTTCAACCGATTCTCGAGCTGAAAGAACTGATGCAGGGTTTTCAAAAAGAATGGTGCATCCCGAGCGGTTGGGCGCTCGATGCTTTTGTCGGTGCGCCCTCGAGATACCATTTTGACCTCGATCTGCTGATCTGGCGCGAAGATCAGCTTGCGTTGCGTCAGCATTTGCTTGACCAGGGCTGGGAACTCCATGTTCCCGTGGATGGCGTGTACCATCCTTGGGCGGCAGATGAATTCCTCGAGTTGCCCTTGCATCAGGTTCATGCCCGCAAAGATGGGCGTTTTCTGGACATTTTACTGAGCGACTGTGACGCAGAATGTTGGCGTTTTCGCCGTGACCCACAGATCACCCATGACATCTCGAGCGTGATGTTGCCCTCGAGTTTGGGCTTGAAAATTCTAGCGCCAGAAATTGTGTTGCTCTTTAAAAGCCGTTCGAGCGGTGGAGATGCACGAAGTAAAGACCACCAAGATTTCGCTCGAGCGTTGAGGTATTTACCCGCAAAATCCCGAGAATGGTTGAAGCTTGCTTTACAAAAAACCAGTCCAGAACATGCTTGGTTGGCAGAACTCTAACGTTTTGAACCGCCAGGGTTGGCACTACCGGCTTTGATCACATCGGCAATCACGGGTGGTAAACCCCAGGTCAGGATGTCGAAGGCGGCGGCTTGGTAATCGTATTTGACTTTTAGCAGGTCTACCTCTGGACGCAAACCAAATTCGATGATCGCACAATCTGCGCCCGGTTCACCGTTGAGGCTCAAGCCGACGCTGCCAGGGTTAATGAAGACACCATTTTTGGTGCGTTGAATCGCTGGAATGTGCGTGCCACCCGAAATGATGATGCTGGCGTTCAAACCCTCGAGTTGCGCGTCGAGTTCGCTGATATGAACTTGCAAATCGAGCCGTCCGTCTGGATCGTTGGGCATTCCATGAAAGAATTTCAGGCGACCACGCGGGGTTTGCAAGCGCTCGACGACTTTTAATTGGCGCATGTAACGCATTTCCGCCTCGCCAATTTGGGTTTTGGTCCAGACCAAAGTTTGGTCGGCAACGCCAGTGCGCGATTCGATGTTTTCTGAAAGCTCGAAAGCAATGCGGGCATCGCTCGCGCCAAGGGTGGTTGGAATGTTGTTGTCACGCATGAAACCAATCACCTCGAGCGGTGACGCGCCGTAGCCAACCAAGTCGCCCAGGCAAATCGTGTGGGTGACACCACGCGCCTGAAATGCCGCCCAAGTCGCCTTGAGGGCGTGAATGTTGGCGTGAACGTCGCTCATTACTCCTAGAATCATGCTTTTCATACTGTAACCCAGATTCTCTGGATGGTGCGGCAGAAAACCGCTCGAGCGCAATTCTTTACTCGGGTTCAAGTAAATCGGGTGTGTTTCACAAGTTCTTTTTAAGCAAATGGTATAATTTCAGCACATGGTTGCCAGCTTTCATCAACTTCAAAGCGCCTCGAGATTCGGGTTTTTGACCACGGCAGCCTCGAATGTTTAGTTTTTCCTGGCACGAAGACCCCAGGGCGAAACCTTATGGTGTGCTGTTGTCGTTGCTGGCGGGTTTGGTGCTGGGTTTTACCCACATTCCGTTTATTGCCAGTTGGTTGGCGGTGCTGCCGCTGGCTGCCATTTTTTACCTCATCACCCGTGAGGACACCGCACGCTTGGCGGCTCGAGCCGCGTTCTTTGCGGGACTCAGCTTTTGGGCGGTGCATCTGTTCTGGTTGCCGCAATCATTTTCGCAACTTTTTGGTCTGTCTGTCTGGGCTATTTTCCCGTTAATCGCGCCGCTCGAGGCAATCATCTTTTGGAGCAGCACCGCCTGGTTGGCGCACCGCATTGCGCGTCAACCTTTACCGATGCTGGGTTTTCTGGCGGGCGGTTTTGTGGTCATTGAGTGGATTCGGGCGAACATGGACGCCATTTCGTTTCCGTGGGGCAACTTTGGTTACACCCTGCTCGGCACACCACTCGCCCAAGTCGCCAGTTTGGGCGGCGTGTACCTGGCTAGTTTGCTGGTGACGTTGCTGGCTGCCGCAATTGCCGCGCTGGCTTGGTTTGAAGCTCGAGCTTTGATGGTCGTGCTGGGGGTCTGGTTGGTGGCTTTGATTTTTGGTGTCACCCGTCCTGCGCCCGTGCTTGCCAGCAAAGATACGCTGCTGATTCAACCAAACATTGGGGCGGTTGAAAAATTTAGGGGAACATTCGTCAACCCGCTCGAGGTTCACAGAAATTTAAGCAAACGTGCCAAGCCAGGAGCGCTGATCGTCTGGTCCGAGGCGGTGGTGCGGCTCGAGGAACTCACCCAACCCTCGTTTCCGCCTTACGACCCAACCAAGCCCCCGCAAAGCACCAAATTGATTCCTGCGCCAAGGTTCAACAAGCTTGTGGCTGGCGTCAGAAACGGTTATGTCAACTCGGTGGTCGCCATGCAAAACTCAAGCGTCCTCGGCATCAGCACCAAAACCAAACTCGTACCGTTTTCCGAATTCTTTCCGTTTAGACAACAACTTGCATTCATTTACGACCCCATCCTGCGGCTTTTAAACGCCAGTGGCGCGGGGGGTTTAAGCCCAGTCCTTGCGCCCAGAGTGCTCGAGATTGCTGGCGATAAAGTCGGGGCGTTTGTCTGTTACGATTCGATTTTTCCTGTTGTGCCGCGTCTGTACGTGCAAATGGGTGCGAATGTGCTGGTCGAAGCCACCAACGATGCCTGGTTTGGGGGCGGCATTGGCAACGAACAACATTTTGAGATGGATCGAATGCGAGCCATCGAACTGGATCGGTATCTGTTGCGGGCTGCCAACAGTGGTATTTCGGGGGTGGTTGACCCCAGGGGAAATGTGCTGGTTCGTGCTCCGCAAAACCAGCGTTTAGCCCTCGAGGGAAAGTACGGGCGGCAAAGCAATTTGACGTTGTACGCCCGTTTTGGCGACTGGGCGGTGCTCTTGTCAATCTTGGTGATGATCGTGTTTGGGCTTTCGGGTCGTCGCTCGAGCGGGATTTGATTTGTGTCTGCGAGGCAAAAGCAAAGTTCAAATATCGGGCATATTACAGGAATACTCGCAACCTGGTGGGCGCAGCAAGCAGCGCCCCTACGCGATAGAATGTTTTCGTAGGGGCGCTGCTTGCGACCCAAGCCCGTCAGGTGCTGCCGTAAGGGTCAAGAAGCTGCGCCTTGCTGTTCCCTGCCCGTTTGGCGGGTGTGAAGCTCGAGTTTGGGCTGTTAAAGTGCGGTTGTGAGAGATTTTCGCCCGCCACCAGAAAGTGTGCGCAAGCCGAGCGATCCCAAAATCCCGACCAGGGTCTTGCTGGGCGATCTGGCTTCGACCTTAAAACTCGTCTGGGCTGCCAGCCCGTTGCACTCGAGCGTCATTGGGATTACCAGTTTGTTGCAAGCTTTCGCACCCGCCGCGACCTTGTGGGTGTCTAAACTCTTGCTCGATGCGGTGGCGCAAGCCGTCCGTGGTGAACTCCAGGGTAGCTACAACGCGCTGGTGGGCTTGTTGGCGATTCAAGTGGGCATTGGGGTGTTGCTGACCTTTTTAAACGCCGTTCAGGGGGCGTCTCGAGAATTGCTGGGCGATAGTTTGCAAAACCGCATTTCAGTCTCGATTCTCGAGAAGGCGGCGGGGCTTGAAGTCGAACGCTTCGAGAATTCAGAGACGTACGACGCGCTGAAAAATGCGTACAACGAGGTGGGTTTTCGTCCGATCACCGTGGCGACACAGCTCATCGCGTTTGTTCAAGCCCTGATTACCCTGCTCTCGATTGGGGCACTGCTCTCGAGGTTGGGCTTGCCGATACTGCTGCTGGTCTTGGTTGCCACACTGCCTGGCGTGATCGTCTCGAACCGTTTTGGTCTTGAGTCTTACCGCATGATTCGGCGGCGCACCCCAGACGCTCGGGTGCAAAATTACCTCGGCACGCTGCTGACCTCCGATCAACTGGTCAAGGAAGTGCGGCTGTTTCATTTCGAGCCGTACCTGCTGCAACGCTGGAAGGAGTATTACGCCAAGTTTCGGGCGCAACTCGCGCCATTAATTTACCGCCGCAACGCCTGGACGCTGGGCGCATCCTTGGTTTCCGCCGTCATGATCGG